>CAYJNE010000024.1:0-5503 GCA_964371345.1 uncultured Desulfovibrionaceae bacterium
TTCTTATTTGGAAAGTTATATACCCTTCGCCCTTAGACTTTGGAAATGGATCGCCACGAGAAAACGCTATTAGTTTCGTAGCCTAATGCAATTCTTGGAGCGTTTTCTCTCGCGATGACTCTCGATACAGCGATGGTCATTGCGAGGAACATCGCTTCGAGAACTTATGTTAAGAATCAGTCTCTTAGCGATGTGACGCGGCAATCCATTGTTTAAAAACTACATGAGGTGAAAATACCACCCTCCCAAATCGGAATCAATAACGTGTCACTAGATCATTGCCTTCCCCCTTTATGCTTGCATTTTTTAGTAATTTAGGGCATTATTTTGGCCTTGTTTTAATGCCTTACTAAAGCAAAAAAATATGAAAAATGCCGCACAAATAACCATAAAAAGCAGTAGTACTTCCATAAGTATTAACTTTGCTGGAACTTGGAATATATCCCATGTTCAGCCAAGCTCCACTGCAGTTATGGAAGCCCTAAAAACACCACAACTAAAAGACATTGAACTTAGCGCAGAAAATTTAGAAGAATTTGACAGCGCACTCTTAGCCCTAGTTGTGCGCATTACCAAATACGCTAAAAAACATAAAATAAATTTAAATCAAGACGCCTTGCCCAAGGAAATGCTTACACTTTTGCAATTAGCCCTCACCGTGCCAGCTCAAGAAGAAGCCACCCGTAAGCACAAAAAAGAAACTTTTTTAGAAAGCGTAGGTTCTACAGCCCTTAAAGTGCCTAAAGTGTTCAACGATGCCATATCCTTCGTAGGCGAAGTTGCACTATCCTTCACTAGGCTTATGCAAGGCAAATCCGACATGCGTTTTCGTGATTTCGTAGCCGCTGTGCAAGAGTGCGGAGCTGAGGCATTGCCCATTATCTCCATAACTAGCTTGCTCTTTGGCCTTATTTTGGCCTTTGTGGGTGCTGTGCAATTAACCCAATTTGGTGCGCAAATATACGTGGCGGGCTTGGTTGGTATTGGTATGCTTAGAGTTATGGGTGCGGTTATGGTTGGCGTTGTAATGAGTGGACGTATGGGGGCGGCATATGCAGCACTTATCGGCACCATGCAAGTTAATGAAGAGGTGGACTCTCTAACTACTTTTGGTATTTCGCCCATAGATTTTTTAGTCATGCCACGCATGCTTGCCCTTTGTATTATGACCCCTCTGCTCACACTTTATGCCGATGCCATGGGCGTAATTGGCGGTTTTTTGGTGGGAACACTCATGCTTGGCCTAAGTGCTCAAGAATACATCAACGCCACCATAAACATGGTAGCCTTTAAGCATGTGATTATCGGGCTTGTATATGGCACAAGCTTTGGCGTTATTGTGGCCCTAGCGGGTTGTTATCAAGGCATTCGCTGCGGGCGTAGTGCCGCCGCCGTGGGCATGTCTACCACTGCGGCTGTGGTTAATGCCATTGTGGGAATTATTATTGCCACCGCCATTATAACTATAATTTGTAACGTCTTGAAAGTATGATGCAAAAAGACAAACATATAATCTCCGCTCAAGGGCTTAAAATCGGCTATGACGATTTTATTCTCATGAATGACGTAACCTTTGATGTAAAAAAGGGTGAGATTTTTATTATTATGGGTGGTAGCGGATGCGGAAAAAGTACACTTTTACGTGTACTTATGGGGCTAAAATCTCCATTTTCTGGCAACCTTTCCTATAATGGCGTAGACTTTTGGCCAAGTAACGAACAGCAACGCCAAGAAATTATGCGTTGCGTTGGTGTTTTATTTCAAGGTGGTGCGCTATGGAGCTCCATGACCCTAAGCGAAAATATTAGCCTACCATTACAGCAATATACAAGCCTTTCGGCTGATGATATTAATGAACAAGCAGAATTAAAGCTTGCCTTGGTTGGCCTTGCTGGCTTTGGCGATTATTACCCTTCCGAAATAAGCGGAGGTATGCGCAAGCGTGCTGGCCTTGCCCGCGCGCTGGCCCTTGACCCAGATATACTATTTTTAGACGAGCCCTCAGCAGGGCTTGACCCCGTTAGTGCTAGGCTTCTTGATGATTTATTACTAGAATTGCGTGACGGCTACAAAAAAACCATTGTGGTAGTAACTCACGAATTGGCGTCTCTTTTTGCCATTGCAGATGTTGCCCTTTACATAGACGCCCAAACCAGAACAGTAGCCGCCATGGGTAACCCCCATGATTTATTAAAAGATACCAACACCCCACCAGTAGTACTTAACTTCCTTACCCGTGGGGAACATGATGATAATAACAAATAAGATTGCAAATATAAGGAGAAGGCATGAGTAAGGACATAAGCAAAACCAAGGTGGGGGCCTTTGTCATTGGTGGCATAGCCCTATTTGTCCTCGCCATTGTGTCACTTGGTGGAAAGGATATCTTTGCCGATGACATTGAATATGTGCTCTACTTTGACGGCTCAGTTAGCGGACTTTCCATTGGTGCGCCTGTGGTTTTTCGTGGTGTGCCCATGGGACAAGTTAAGCAAATTCTACTGGTTGCCAATGCCAGAGATGAAGCCGTTACCATACCAGTTTATATAAAAATTAATGCCGCAAGCATTGCCTTTGCGGGTGCTGGCGAAGAGGATATGGACTCTGCATCTCGTGCCGAACTCATGCGCCGTATGATTCAACGTGGCCTTAGGGCAAGACTGCAAATGCAAAGCCTAATCACAGGCCAATATAATATTGAACTTGATTTTTTCCCCGATACTCCAGCGCGTTATCACTCTGCCAACCATGCCTTTGAAATTCCAACTGTGCCCTCGCCCCTAGACCAATTCCAACGCACATTGGCTCGTTTACCATTGGAAAATATGGCTAAATCGCTCAATGATGCGTTAGACGGTTTTGCAAGGCTTACCAATAGTTCAGACTTACATGCAACATTCAAAGCCATGCGCCAAACATTTGAAAATACAGCGGAATTAACAACGAACGCCACATCCATACGCAACGATTTACAACGCACACTCAATGCCATTGGTGACACCAGTGTTACCATTGACAGTCAGCTACCTGAAGCTATGACTGCCTTTCAGCTAGCCATGAATGGCTTTGCGGCAGCAGCCAACGAATTGGAGCAAGTGCTTGCTTCCACCCAAAAGCTAGTTTCTCCAGACTCGCCAACCATGCGCGATGTGCATAATACCCTTAATGAAGTTTCAAAGGCCGCACGTTCATTCAAAGAACTTACGGACATGCTAGAACAACAACCAGAATCCTTATTGCTCGGTAAGGGAGGAAAAGAATAATGTCACACTCAACAAAAAGCCTACAGCTATGCCTTTGCTTATTTTTACTCATCTTGCTTGGGGCTTGCGGCGGGCGCAGTGCCAGCACCTCATTTTATGTGCTGGATAGCGGCGAAACTACGCCAGTTATTGCCTTTGACAACATAAGCGAACAAGACGATATGCCCAAAATACAGTTGCGCAGTGTGGATATTCCAAACTACCTTGACCGCAATTCCATTGTCACCCGTGAATCTGGCGGTGTTCGCCTACACATTGCAAGCTTTGACTCATGGGCAGAAAGCCTAGATAGTGGCTCTAAGCGTGTTATTGCAGAGGTTCTCACCCCACTACTTTTAGAAAAGGGCGTACTTTTACAACCACTTGATGATGACAGCCTAGGCCCTTGGAAAATAGCCGTGCAAATTCAACGCTTTGACGGAACACTGGGGCAAGATGTGGTGCTTGATGCACGCTTTACAGTATATGACCGCTATGATGTCACATATGTTAGCGGTGCTTTTGTGGATAAAGCCCCCGCTGGGATTACCTACGCAAGCTTAGTGCAAGCTCAAAGTGACCTGCTCAAAAAGTTTGCCACAAGCATGGCTACCCCCATAACCAAGGCCATGAGCAGTGAAAGCGACAACGAAGAAGAAAACACAAAAGAAGAAGTAGAAGCAAAAGAGGAAGAATAGGAATAAAAAAACCTTTACAAATGCTTTTGTGGCATTAACTATAAAGCATAACATTAATCACAAACAAGGATTTCATATATGTCTACACTTAGCACCCAAACTGACACTGAACGCAGTCGTGTCCTCATTGTAGATGACGCCCCCGAAAACATCCGTATTCTCGGTGAATTACTTAAAGATAAATACACTGTTATGTTTGCTCGTAATGGCGAAGATGCGCTGCGCATCGCCAATAAAGAGCCACACCCAGATATTATATTGCTAGACGTTATTATGCCAGGTATGGACGGGTATGAAGTTTGCCAAGAGCTAAAGGCAACCCCCACAACGCATGATATTCCTGTGCTCTTTATTACAGCCCAAAATGATGAACAAGGGGAATCACGTGGCCTTAGCATTGGAGCTGTGGACTATGTAAGTAAGCCATTTCGCTCCACATTGGTCACCACCCGTGTGGCAAATCAATTGGAACTTAAAAAACACCGTGACCAATTGGACGACCTCGTAAAAGAAAGAACACAAGAACTTAGCCTCACCCAAGAGGCCACCATTGAAGCCATGGCAAGCCTTGCAGAATGGCGTGACCCAGAAACAGGCCTGCATATTAAGCGCACCCAATCCTTTGTATTATTACTTGCCGAACACATGGCAAAGCAAGAAAAATATGCTCAGGCTCTTGATCCTAAAACCATAGAATTACTGTATCTTTCTGCACCACTGCATGATGTAGGTAAGGTTAGTATTCCCGATGCAGTATTGCAAAAACCAGGCAAACTAACAGAAGAAGAATTTGAAAAAATGAAGGAGCACACCACCCGTGGGCGTGACGCCTTATCCACAGCGGATTCAAAGCTTGGCTCAGATTCATTCTTGCGCATTGCCCGAATTGTTGCTTACTCACACCACGAACGCTGGGACGGTAAGGGCTATCCCCAAGGACTAGCTGATGAGCAAATTCCCCTACCTGCACAGCTCATGAGTGTTGCAGATGTGTATGACGCCTTAACCAGTAAGCGTGTCTACAAACCAGCTATGCCGCATGAAAAAGCTCGTGATATTATTGTGGAAGGGCGTGGCACCCAGTTTGCCCCTGATGTGGTGGATGCCTTCCTAGCCCTTGAAGATGAGTTTAAGCTAATAGCCGAAAGACTTGCCGATAAATTTGACCATGAGTAAAAAGGAAGGGCCAAAACATTCCTTTTTTATGGCGCAACTATTATAAAGTCAGCTTAAAAAGTATCAGATGCAAGGAAGAACGCCTTTTTTATCGAAGCGCATACCTACCCAAAGGGCGGCGAAGCCGTTTACGTTAGACGAGTTTACGAGTCTTACGTAAATAGAGAGCAACGCGAACTCTTACGGTTCATGCCGAGATAAAAAAGGCGTTCTAACGAAGCAGGTGGTGCTTTTTCAGCTGACTTTAATTTCTTTTACCCCGCCCATATACGGCACTAGTACCTCTGGTAATTTCACACTGCCGTCTTTTTGCTGTCCATTTTCAAGCAGGGCCACAAGGGTGCGCCCAACGGCAAGACCAGATCCATTTAATGTATGCGCAAATTG
>CAYJNE010000024.1:5603-13413 GCA_964371345.1 uncultured Desulfovibrionaceae bacterium
TTATATGAATCATCAGGATGCGCAAAACGCACCATTTCTACCTTATGAAACTGGTGCTGACGAATAAGTCCCTTGGTGTCCTTACCATAGGAGCCAGCCTCAGAACGAAAACACGGTGTTTGCGCACAATAACCTATGGGCAAGGCATCTTCTTCAAGTATTTCATCTGCATGTAAATTAGTAAGCGGAACTTCAGCCGTGGGAATTAAAAAATACTCCCACCCTTGAAGGCGAAATAAGTCTTCTTCAAATTTTGGTAATTGCCCAGTTCCAGTCATGGTCTTACGATTAACAATAAGTGGCGGGGCAATTTCTGTGTAGCCATTTTTCGTATGCATATCGAGGAAAAAGCTCACCAAAGCCCGTTCAAGCTTTGCCGCCCAGCCCCAGTAAACAACAAAGCGAGAGCCTGCAAGCTTGCTCCCACGCTCAAAATCAAGTCCATTTAAGTCTGTGCCTATCTCCCAATGTTCTTTTACAGGAAAGTCAAAACTTGGCACCGTACCAAAGCGATGCACCTCCACATTGTCATGCTCATCCTTACCTTCGGGAACACTTTCATGTGGAATATTAGGCACATCCAAAAGCCATTGATCAACGCTAGCCTTGGCAGCCTCCACATCAACATCCAAAGCCTTGATGCGGTCAGAAAGTATTTTCAAAGCGGCCATACTCTCACTTGCGTCTTCGCCAGCTTTTTTACGCTTGCCAACCTCAGCGGAAGCGGCATTGAGCTCACTTTTTAGGCCTTCAACCTCAGTAAGCAAGGTACGCCGTTTAACATCCAAGCTTTGAAATTCAGCAACATCCAACGTAGAATGACGTTTTTTTAAAGCATTTTGTAAAATTTCAGGACTTTTTTGAAGCATTTTTAAATCTAACATATGCACTCCTTAAGAAGGCTGAATGATATTCCCAGCACGCACAAAAGTCAATTTAGCAAATTTTTTATGCCCATAATTTTATATAATTTTATGCATACTATACACTTGCATATAAAAATAAAATCCTATATACTCTAGAAATAATCTAGAATGAAAAGTGAATAATTGCTGTTCATAGACAATTCAGTATTTTATTTTTTGGAGGTTTCAATGAAAAATCGTGCAATATTATGCATAGTTACACTCATGCTCATTTCCATATTTGGCACAGCATGTGGGCCAAGCAGTACCGTAAAGCTAACCTATCCGCCCAAGGATAGCAGTGCTCTGCCTGCACCATCTGCACCCACCGTGGCCGTTGTCCTGTTTGAAGACAAACGCCCGCACAAGCATTTGGGCACTCGTAAAGAAGGCACCTTTGCAAGCAATGTGGCTGTGCCTGAGTGGGTAAGCCGCTCCTTTGGTGATGCTTTAAGTCGCGAAGGTCTTCAAGTTTCCTACGCCGAAAGCACAGACACTGCCCGCATGGCAAGCCCCAAATACATTGTAACTGGGGTAGTTAACTTTGCAGAGCTTAAAGAAGTTTCACTAACTGAGCTTCGCTCCACTCTACAAGTAGACGTTACCCTAGCTGGCCCCAGCGGAAGTGTTTTAACAGAAGGACTATCCGCAAGCCAAAGCAAAAGCGGCATCATTACGGAAAGCACAGCCGAAGCACTATTACTTGAAACTGTGCAAGTACTAATTAAGCCTGGAGCAAGCAAAATCTCCCAAACCATATTAAAGAAGTAATATGACCTTTTTTACCAGCCCCTTAAAAGTATATCGCCATGTTTACACTTGCATATGCTTGGGGCTGGTAGTTTTTTTTGTAATTGCCTTATCTGCGCTAAACACTTCCGCACGCACACTGACCTACACCTGTACTCTGCCCTACAACGCTGATATATCACCAAAAACAGCACAAATTATTGCAAAATCATTTGCGTATACTCAAGCCCTCACATTGGTGGAAGAAGAATTTAATAAAAACAAGGCCATAAGCCTTGGATTGCGTGATACCAACCTGCACAAAGCCGTTGCCGCAGAGCTTTATACGGCAAACGTACACAGCGAGCCGCAAGAATTCACTGCCCCTGTGGGCGATGTGCATATTACGGTAAAAATTAGCCTACCCGACAACAATACAGACCAAGATGTAGGAGAATTATTATCTGCATACGATTTATTGGAAATGCGCCTAGAACTTGTTGAATTATTAGAAAAATACGCTCACGAAGGTCAAAAGATTATTTTGGTACTGTCAGGCATACAGAAAAATACACAAGACATACCCCATTACACTTTGCACAGAGAACTAATAAATACCGCCCAAAGTTTACAAGCTCTTTGGCTGTATGCTGAGGCCTTAAAGCACTTTGAAAAAACTTGGAATGACCCAACCTTAGTCCAAAAAAACTTAGAACAAGCCACCAAGCTTGCCCCAGGTATAGCCGCCCTTTGGTTGGCCCTTGGGGAAGTACAATTACAATTGGACCAACCCCGAAATGCATTGCAAAGTCTTGACAAAGCCCTTAATTTACAACCAGATAGGGCAAGAATTTTCTATGTTAGGGGTCTTGGGCATTTGCGTTTACAGCAACCTTCCTTAGCCAAAGCCGACCTTGATACAGCCTTAAAATATAAGCCCAAAGAGGCCACATGGCTCAACGCTCGGGGGGCTATTTCCCTTATCCTTGAAGATTATGCGAGCATGTGCAATGACTTTGAGCAAGCTTGTGGGCTTGGGCAATGTGATGGTCTGGCTCATGCCCGTCAACGCAATCTATGCCTTCAATAATACACATATGACACACTACAATAACATCCTCATCAAAGTATATGGACACATTTGGCCTACAAACTCTGTATTAGCCGAGGCCCTAATATCCGTAATACCAAATGCTGAACAAATGGACGACCCCATTGAGCTTGAGGGCGACCTTTTGCGCATTAGCTTTGAGGGCATATACTTTCCTCTTGATGATGTAATGGAGGTTATCCATAAATTCTTAAATGAAAAAAGCCAAGGCAAGCTTGACTATATAGATTTGGAAGCGTGGACACTAACCCGTCACACTATAAATGGCACGCAGGTAGATACTGGGCAAAGGTCGCTTAATGATGTTATGGACTATTCTGGGCATTAGATAGGAATTACAAACTATACTTCGTCCATAATGGCAGGCTTAATATCCAAAAGTTTTGTGCCACTTACACAATCAAGCCCCTTCACTTCCACAATATTTTGAGCAACATTTTCAATTTTTACCACAGCCGCACCTATGGGATTAGGCCGATGCGGAGAGCGTAAAGCAAAAACACCAGTTTTCTTGCCCACTCCACGGGACTTTTGTTCCATGGGTGCATCCTCCACAAGATCAAACCAATAAAGAATAAGAATTTTATCGCCAGCGGCCAAACCCTTTAGCCCTGCTTGATAGTTTTCACCCAACACCAACGAACACATGGGGCCGTCCTTGCTAATATTACGAGGGCAATCCTCCACAGTGGCATATGGAGTTTTTATTTCACCAATAAATTTTAACATTAACACTCTCGGTTTTTATTTAACTCAAGCATTTCAAGGAATTATTTTTTTAACATTAGAACATAGCAAAACTTTAGAAAAAATTTAAATTTTTTCTAATTTTTCTTTCAATAAGCCTTGATTTTTTTATCTAATGGGAATACAAGGAAATTGTACCTGATTGGGTAAGGCTATGTCATGCAAATGGTTGTATTGCATAGCCTTACCACGAATCAGAAAAATGATTTTATATTTTCATACCTTACGGCATCGGCTATGCATATTTTTGCATAACCTCACTCCCTGCCTTTTCCACATCACGCTTAAATTGTTCACGCGCATCAAGAATTTTTTGCTTTAGGTTGGCATCATTCAAAGCAAGAATTTGGGCCGCAAGCCATGCAGCATTGCGAGCTCCTGCTTTATCGGTAGCAACTGTGGCCACGGGAAAGCCAGGAGGCATTTGTACCGTGGCTAAAAGGGCATCAAAGCCCGCAAGGGCCGCATTGGACACAGGAATGCCAATGACAGGCTTTATGGTACGTGCAGCTACCGCACCTGCAAGGTGTGCTGCCATGCCAGCCGCACAAATAAATACTTCTACACCACCTTTTTCTAAATCATCAACCAATTTTTCAGTGCGCTCTGGAGTTCTGTGAGCAGATGTTACCGTGAACACAAAGGGAATATCCAATTTTTTCAATATATCAGCGCAAGGGCTAATTTGTGGTTCATCAGAAATTGACCCCATAAATATTGCTACTTTTGCCATTATTCTTCCTTATAGTTTTTTGATTAGATATTACTTACCAGAGGACAAACGCTTTATACCTTTATTTCCAATGTCTTTACGGTAGTGGGAGCGTTCCATATATATATTATCCATGGCGGTATAGGCCCTTTGTTGCGCACTTTTTAGGCTATCACCAAGGGCGGTCACGCATAATACACGTCCACCACTAGCTATGATTTTATCACCTTCCAGGGTCGTTCCGCTATGGAAAACCTTAACTGCTGGCATACTATCTAGCAACTCAAGTCCCTTAACTTCCATACCACTTTCTGGTTTTGAAGGATAACCCTCAGCAGCAAGCACAACACCCACAGCTGACTGCTTAACATACTTAATGGTAACCTTATCCAAAGTCCCTTTAATGCAAGCATCCATAATTATATCCAGCGGGGTTTGCAAACGCATAAGCAAGGGCTGACATTCTGGGTCACCAAAGCGAGTATTATATTCCAAAACCTTGGGGCCGTCAGCGGTCATCATTATCCCTGCATAAAGCACCCCTTTAAACATATGTCCGCCATTACTAAGGGTGCGTAAAATCGGTAAAATAACAGAATTAACCAAGCCTTGAATTTGATCATCTGGTAATACTGGAGCAGGTGAATACGCCCCCATACCACCAGTATTTGGCCCTGCATCACCGTCAAACACGGGCTTGTGGTCTTGGGCGGAAGGCAAGGCAACAGCATGCTTGCCGTCGCAAAAACATAACAATGAAACTTCTTCACCTTCTAAACATTCTTCAATGATTACAGTATCACCAGCATCACCAAAAATCTTATCACGCATAATTTCATCAAGTGCTTTAATGGCTTCTTCCTCTGTGCGAGCAACCACAACACCCTTGCCCGCGGCAAGGCCATCGGCCTTAATTACCAGCGGAGTACCCTCATTACGCACATAATTACAGGCGGCACTGTGATTATTAAAGTGCGCTCCACAAGCTCTTGGTACGTTACCTTGGGCCATTACAGCTTTAGCAAAGGATTTGCTACCCTCAAGGCGTGCACAGTATTTATCTGGCCCAAAACATTGAATCCCAGCCTCTTGCATAGCATCTACAATGCCCAAGGTTAAGGATATTTCTGGCCCAGGCACCACTAGGTCAATTTCATTTTTACGTGCAAAAACCACAAGACTAGAAATGTCATCAGCGGATATGGGCACTGTTGTAAAATCATCGGCCTCAATTCCACCATTTCCAGGTGCCACAATTACATCTTTTACATTGGGGCTTTGGCGTAATTTCCATGCAAGGGCATGTTCTCTACCGCCAGAACCAATAACCAAAATACGCACAGTAACTCCTTAATTTAAAAAGCACTTCAGAAAATGTATTCTGTATACAGTATTCTCTTTTCATTCTTAAAAAACTATGTTAAAAAGCACATGCCATTAAGCACGAACATTAAAGTTGATAATACCTCTTTAAAATATAAAAGGCAACACACAGGAAATACCATATGAAACCCGAACTACAATTCTTAAAAGCACCTGAGCAACTTTCCACAAATGTTGAAAACCTTGAAAATAAACAATTACAAGGCGTGCGCTGGACTTTGGAACATGCCCTTAATTCTGCTCAATATAAAGAAAAGCTTAAAGGTATAAATCCACAAGATATTAAAAGCATGGCCGATGTGCAAAAACTTCCCTTTACCACCACGGCAGACCTAAGTGAGGGCTATCCCCTGCCCTTATTATCCGTACCAGAGCAAGAAGTGGCACGCATTCACGCATCAAGTGGCACCACTGGAAAAAGAAAAATTCTTGCCTATACTAAAAATGACATTGATACCTTCAATATGCAAATGGCTAGATGCTACGAAATGGCAGGCATTACCTCCATGGATCGTGTGCAAGTTGCTGTGGGTTACGGGCTTTGGACTGCTGGGGCGGGCTTTCAACTAGGCTCAGAACGAGTGGGGGCTTTGACCATACCCGTTGGGCCTGGTAATTTAGATATGCATTTGCAATTATTACAAGACTTACAGGTAACTTGCTTTGGTGCAACGGCCTCCATGTCCTTACTGCTTGCAGAGGAAGTTGAAAGGCAAAACCTTAAGGACAAGATTGCTCTGCGCAAAGTAATTTGTGGTGCTGAAATGCGTAGTGAAAAAATGCGCATGACCATTGAGGAAAAACTCGGCCTTGAAAATAGCTATGACATCGCTGGCATGACAGAAATGTATGGCCCAGGTTCTGCCATTGAATGCGATGCCCATGAGGGTTTACATTACTGGCCAGACATTTTTCTCATAGAAATTATCAACCCTGAAACATTGGAGCCAGTGCAAGAAGGCGAGGTGGGTGAAATGGTTGTTACAAGCCTTTGCAAAGAGGCTACCCCGCTTATTCGCTATCGCACTCGTGACCTTTCACGCATGATTTCAGGTATTTGTTCTTGTGGACTGCACATTCCACGCCACGACAAAATATTAGGGCGCAGTGATGATATGATTATTTTCCGAGGTGTTAATATCTACCCAGGTCAATTAATGCATGTCATTGAACAATTTAAGGAACTTGGCGGGGAATATCATGTGGAATTAACCCGTGATGATAAAGCCCTTGACCATATGCAAATATCCCTTGAGCGGCGTGAAGGCATTTCAAGTGATAATGATAGCGCACTGGCAGATGCAGTCAGCAGAAGAATGCACAAGGGGCTCATGGCCCGTGTGGGTGTTAATATTGTTGATGCTGGGTCCTTACCACGCACCTTTGGAAAATCTAAACGTATTACTGATTTACGTTAAGACATTAAGTAGAAATTTAAATTTGACGAAACAGATTACTGTTTTTCAACGCCCATAAAAGAGGTAATTATGGATATTTTTGAAGCCCTATTCACACGCCGAAGCATACGTAAATTTACAGACAAGCCCATCGGCGATGCTGAGGTCAAAAAACTTTTAGAGGCGGCCATGGTTGCCCCTTCTGCTGGCAATTCCAAGCCTTGGCGGTTTATTGTTATTCGAGATAAGCAAAGCTTTGAAAGCATAGCTAAAACCAATCCCTATGCTCAAATGGCACCGCAATCATCTGTGT
This sequence comes from uncultured Desulfovibrionaceae bacterium, assembly GCA_964371345.1. Lineage (GTDB taxonomy): Bacteria > Desulfobacterota > Desulfovibrionia > Desulfovibrionales > Desulfovibrionaceae > CAYJAD01. The sequence continues at coordinate 12,901 of CAYJNE010000024.1, forward strand.
GCATTGCGGTATGTGCTGACTTAAATGCGGAAAAATACCCTGGATACTGGCAACAAGACTGCTCTGCTGCCATTCAAAACTTAATGCTTGCCGCTCGTGGCCTTGGCATTGGTACTGTTTGGACGGGAGTTTATCCTGACAAGGAGCGCAGTACAGCCTTCAAAAGTTTTTTTGAGTTACCAGAACATGCAGAGGTACTTGGTATTGTGGTATGCGGCTACCCCGACCAGCCATTTACTGCTCGTGATAATTATGATGAGAGTATAGTATTTACTGAGAAATGGGGTAAATAATAAGTAAGAATCCCCCGGCATAGCCGGGGGTTTTTCTTGTGCGCCTGTAAGGCTCTCTTACCAGCTGCCCCCTAGCAGGGGCGTTTAAAAGACCTGACATCTGCATCTCTGTTACTTGCGACCCGTAAACGGGTTTACATACAATTGATTTCCCAATGAATATCTTTTTTATACGATACTTGAAAGGCATGGATTGCCACGCTACCTATCCGTAAGGTTC
>CAYJNE010000025.1:0-13218 GCA_964371345.1 uncultured Desulfovibrionaceae bacterium
CAGGCTGGTGATATTCATAAAAGGCTTTTGGGCGCGCCTGCCATTTCTGGTTTCAAAAGGATTGCATAAGTGAAAGATAGCATTGCCATAATCACAGCCCGCGGTGGCTCTAAGCGTCTTCCGCGTAAGAATATACGTCCTTTTTGTGGCAAGCCCATGATAGCTTGGCCTATTGAGGCTGCTCTAGACTCGGGGTGCTTTGCGCATGTTTTAGTGAGCACAGATGATGTGGAGATTGCAGAAATAGCCATAGAATGCGGTGCAGAGGTTCCCTTGATGCGCCCACAAGAGCTTGCCGATGACTTTACCCATGCCCATGTGGCGGCTAGGCATATGCTGGAATGGGCACTGAAAGAATTGTGTGATTTTGCAAGTTTTGCCCATATCTATCCCACGTCACCCATGCTGAGTATAAAGGATATCTGCCATGGGTACGAGCTTATTAAAAGCGGGAAGAACTTTGCATATACGGCACAGAAAATTTCTTTCCCCATTTACCAAGTGGTAACAGAAGGGGAAGATGGTGCAATCCAAGCATTGTTTTCCCCTGAAAAAGCGGCCATGCGCTCGCAAGATATGCCAACTGCCTATATTGATGCTGGCCAGTTGTATTATTTTAATACGCAAGCCTTTTTGCAAGATGAACTGGGTATAAAAGAGGGTGTTGGTCTTATTCCTATGCCTAGTGAAAGAGCCATAGATATCGACACTGAAGACGACTGGGAATTTGCAGAAAAGCTTGCTCAAGTGCAAGGGCTGGTATAATGCAACTCATCATCCGCGCTGACGCTTCTCCCACCATGGGCACGGGGCACGTTATGCGCTGTATAGCGCTGGCGCAATGGGCGCGGGTTTTGGGTATTCCTTGTACGCTTATGGGGCGTTTTCAAGTGCCTTGGGTGGAGCAAAGGCTAGCGCAAGAGGGGATAGATTTTTTTCCTATTCTAGGTGAAATACCCAAAGAGGAAAATTCGCAAGAGCTTTTGCAAAGCTTAGCAGCGGTGCCCCAAAAATCTTGGGTAGTGCTAGACGGTTATCACTTCACTTTCGAATGTCAAAAAGCTGTACGCGCGGCAGGGCATAAATTGTTGGTGATAGATGACTATGCGCATTTGTCAGAGTATTCTTGCGATATTTTATTAAACCAGAATATCGGAGCTGAGAACATAGAATATAAGGGTGATATTGGGCAAAAATGCTTGGGGCTAGGCTATGTGCTTTTGCGTCAAGAGTTTGTACAAGCAAGGGTGCAGGCTGAAAACCGTGTCTATCCAGAAACTCCTCAAAATATATTACTGACCTTGGGCGGTGGTGATTTTTCATGGCACCTTGAGAAAATAGCGCCGTATTTTTCCATTTCAGAAATGAACGGGCGAACTTTGCGCGTCATAGCCGGTGCCATGCAAGAGGATGACATCAAAATTATTTTGAAAAATTGCCCGGCACAGATAGAGATTTTACATAATGTCCGTGATATGCCCGCACTGCTTTTAGATACAAATGTATGTATTAGTGCAGGGGGAAGTACGTGTTGGGAGCTTTGTTGCCTTGGGGTACCTTTTTTGACGGTGGAAGTGGCAGAGAATCAGCGTGGAATAGTTTCATTTTTGGCTCAAAGTGGCGTTGCTCAAGAATTAGTAAGCCTGCATGAGTATGATTTAGGGCAGCTTTTAAAAAAATCTACAATATCTCCTCAAAAGACGCTACAGAACCCCAAAGTAGATGGTGAAGGTGGTAAAAAGGTTCTTTTGCGTATGCAAAACGGAAAAAATAGAACTCATGTGGATTTACGGCAAGTGACGCTTAAAGACGCGGATTTTGTTTTAGAAATAGCTAATGACCCTGAGACTCGCGCTATGTCTTTTCATCAAAGTCAAATTTCATATGATGAACACATGTTATGGTTCTCTACGCAAATAGAACGCAATGTTCCATTCTATATAGCATGTTGCAATAACGCTCCTTGCGCTTATGTACGTTTTGCGGTGGATGATTTGCAGCATATTATTAGCATGGCCTTACATAAAGATTTTAGAAAGCTTGGCTTAGCAAAGAATATTTTACAGCAATCGTGCGAAAAGTATTTTACTCAAACTCAGGCAAAAAGTATTTCAGCATATATAAAAAGAAATAATTCTGCCTCATTAGCTACTTTTATAGGGGTTGGCTTTTTAGAAATCCCCTCCACTTATGAAGACATAGCGCTGTTGGAATTAAAAGGTTAAGGAATGAAATCTCAAGACTCTGTTTACATAATCGCTGAAATCTCAGCCAATCATAACGGCTCCATTGAACGCGCAGAGCAAATTATACAAGCTGCCGCAGATTCCGGTGCTGATGCCATAAAAATTCAGACCTACACAGCGGATACGCTCACCATCCCCTGCGATAATGAATATTTTAAAATCAAAGGCACGCTCTGGAATGGGCGTACTCTTCACGATTTATATCAAGAAGCATATACTCCATGGGATTGGACACCTCGTTTGATGGCTTATGCAAAGGATTTGGGCTTAGAGCTTTTTTCCACCCCTTTTGATGTGACAGCTGTGGATTTTTTGGAAGAATGCGGCGTGAGGAAACACAAAATAGCATCCTTTGAGCTTGTAGACATTCCTTTACTCAAAAAAGTAGCGCAAACGGGTAAGCCTGTCATTATGTCCACTGGTATGGGAACACTTGCAGAAATTGATGAAGCCGTGCGTACTTTACGTGACAATGGCACCACAGATTTGACCTTGCTTAAATGCACATCATCCTATCCTGCCCCAGCTGAAGAGGCTAACTTACGCACTATTCCACATTTGGCACAGGCTTTTAATTGCCCTGTGGGATTGTCCGACCACACCATGGGCTCAGCATGCGCCGTAGCGGCAGTAGCCTTGGGGGCTACAGTTATCGAAAAGCATTTCACTCTTGCCCGTGCCGACGGCGGCCCTGATGGTGCCTTCAGCATGGAACCGCATGAATTCAAGAGCATGGTAGATGATATCCGCATGGTGGAAAAAGCTCTTGGGCGCGTTTCGTATGACCGCACAGAGAAAGAGCAGGGCAGCGTATGCTTCCGTCGCTCTCTCTTTGTGGTGAAGGATATCAAAGCTGGAGAAGTTTTCACTGAAGAAAATGTGCGCTCCATCCGCCCGGGGCATGGCCTACATACAAGGTATTTGGAGAATGTGCTTGGAAAAAAAGCAATAATGTCCATATCAGCAGGAACCCCCCTCAAGCTTGATATGTTTTAAAAGTATATCGAAATATAATACTAATTGGCACTATCAGTAAGGCAGCTTTAAATATGTATAATATTTTTTTCTATCCACTGTAAAATCTTAGCAGCTCGTTGATTCCAAGTGTAGTTTTCTTGAAATACTAGGTAAGCTGTTTCGCCCATACTTTTTCGAAGTGATTCATTTGTTGCCAAAAGTTTAATGGATTCTATCCACGTTTTATCATCGCCAAGTTCTGGCATGAGGCAATAGTCGCTAATTTTTTTAACTTCTAATAATGCTGGTAAGTTCGTGGCAATAATTGGTTTAGCATAAGACATATATTCAAATATTTTTAGTGGTGACATGTAGGCACATGTATTTCCAGTATTGCCATGTACAGCTACTTTTTGCTGATACGGAGCAAGCATAATATCCATTTGGGCGTAATATTTGCTTAGTTCAGCCTGAGAGACATAACCCGTATAATGAACATTAGAAAAAATTTCGTGGCGATTAAAGTATGCTATTTCTTTATCGTTCCCACCTATTATAAGGAAATCAAGCTCAGGGCAAGCCTTTGCATATGTTAGAATTTGTTCTATGCCTCTACCCTTGTAGAGGCTGCCTACATAGCCCACACATACTTTGTTTGTTTTATTTTTCCGTTCTTTTACATTTGGATCATCTGCAGCATCAGCTGCAACTAAAATACGCTCTTCCGCTACCTTGAACAAGGTGGCTACGTCTCTTTTTAGGCTTTCAGTGATAGTTACAAGGCCAAGGCATTGTGGGTAGGTTAGCAGTTTTTTAACAACTTTAATCCAGATGTCTTTTTCTGGTATATTATGCAATTCTAAAGCAACTTTATAGCCTAGCATTGCAGCTAGCAAAACTGTAAATGGATCACGAGCGTATACTAAATCTGCTTTATTTTTACTTGTAAAATGTAATTTCCATAAACTTTGCAACGCGTAACTTGCAATGCCTATTTTAGGTATGTCGACTTCATAAGAAAGTGCTAAATCAAAGCTTTTTGGTGTTGCATAACTATCGTAAGGATCAATTGATTTTTTTCCTTTAAGAGCATGTAGGGTGACTTCATGCCCTAACTTAGCAAAAGCTGCTGACATTTTCATGACATGCACAGAGTTTGCAGTTTGTGAAGGTATTTTTGAGAGAGATAAATAGTGTATGTTCATAATATTTATTTCTTACAAAAAGTTTTAATATTACGGCATTTTGCCCTTAAGCTGTTGCGCAGTAAGCGCACATGTTTGCAGGCTACACTATACTTAAAAGCCCAAGAAGAAAAATATACACCTTTTGAAATGTTGCCTTTACAAAATGCCTGCAGAGCTAATTTGGAAAAATCACGTGGAAAAATGGTATTACTCTCCACTATGTTTTTTTGTTCCTTTTTTAGCTGTGTAAACATGTGTGCATATTTTTGTGATTGTTTTTCCCAAGTCCATCCATCTTCAATAAATGAACGTGCCTGAGTATGCATGCTTGGGGTTTTATTTTTTTGAAGTTCTTGTAAGGCAAAAGCTATAGATTCTATACTGCGCTCCACTAAAAAACCGTTGATACCATTTTGAATAATTTCTGGCATATTACCCACAGGCGTAGAAATGACTAACAAACCACAAGCCATGGCTTCAAGTGCAGGATTGGGAGTACCTTCATGCTCAGAAGCACAAATAAAAACAGATGATTTACGATATATATTGTCTCGTATCCACTCGTGAGTTTGTGCGGTTGTTGAGGTCGCTTTATCCCAAAAGATGAGGGGAACATTAGCCTTTTTACATGCACTTTGTATTATATCTAAGCCTTTATTGCCATATTTTGAAGAAGAATCCCCTACCCAACAAGCGATAACCTCAGAGGGGATGGCTTTAGCTGGAGTAAAAAAGTCTGCATCTACGCCATTTTGACAGCAAAAAACTCGTGGGAAATGTTTATATTTTTCATACATGAGCTGGCTATTATACACAGCGCCAAAGCTTTTTTGAGTATCAAGAGCCTTGTAGGCTGCGTTGGCAAGAAAGGAGCAACTACTACCTGCAATTATTTTATGAGAAGGGACAAACCATACTGTTTGAATTAAATATTCTTCAAATAAAAGAATAAAATCATAATTTGTATGATCAAAAGGCGTATAGAGTTGGAGAATATCAAGCTGTATTTGGGGTACAAGATTTTTTTGTAGTTGATGGGTTCTGTGCCACCAAGCTCCACCTTTGTTGTCGTAAAATACAAGAATTTTCATAAAGTTCTCAGAATATTATCTGTTGTGTTATTTCACAATAATATTATTTTTTATGTGCATGAATGCTGTGTCGAAATGCTCTTTTTTTGAAAATTCTTCACGAAAAGACGCATACTGCTTTTTCCATGCATTACTATCTACTTCGATAAGTGAAGATATAAGATCGTGCATGGTTTTATTGCTTATATTTTCTTCTAAGATCTGTAAATTTTTAGGGTAGTTAATGTCTTGAAGGAAAAATGAGTTTTTTACATGGTATGATATAGATGCAAAAGGTATTGAAAATAAAAATGCTAAAATTAGCCCATGAAATCTCATAGATATAAGTTTAGAACATTCTTGTATCATTTTCATATAATTGAAAAGGTCTCCAGAAAATGTTATAATTTCTACGCGATTTGGTTCTGAGCATGTTGCCTTGAGTAAGGCATTTAAGTGACTGTCATAAGAATCGTCACCTAAGCAAAATGTAAAAAGACGAATTTTTTTTCCTTGAGCCAATAATAAATTAATGCCATTTAACAGAGATAAAAATAGCTTATGTTTTACGTCTATTTTTTTATGAGATAAAAATATGCAGCCAATTAAGTTTTGGTCTTGCGCATGGCTTATAAACATTTCTGGGATAATGTTTGGTAAAGTAAAAACAATATCACTACATGAGCATACTGGCTTTGTAACTCCTAATTTCTTAGCGAGCTGTAAAGAAGCTTGATCTCTTACAAGGCTAAAGTCTAGAGTATTCAAAAATTGAGTACAAAGCTTTTCGCTTGCGGTAGAACAAAATGGTCCTAGTGAAATTCCTAGTGCTGCAGTAGGAGCATCAGGGGTGTTTTTTTTAAAATTTTTAAGTAACTTAAGCTTCCAATTAATACTATTGTGCGAATGGAAAATAGATCCACCCCCAAAAAATAGCGCATCATATCTTCGCATAGTTCGCATGTTTCTTAGCTTCTCAAAAATTTTTTTTGTATTTTCTTTGTGCAAAAAATCTATATCATGCCCATGAAAGCTTTGAACAGAATTCCATAATTTACCTACTTTGTAATAGGTGAATTTTAAGCTTTCAAAATGTATAGCTAGGTATTGTCTTATAATTTCGGCCATAAGCTCATCACCAAAGTTGCCGTGACCTATCCAACCAGAAATAAGAGGATGCGTTAATTTTTTATTCATAAAATTCCCATTAACATAGTTAGCCTATGTAAAAGTTGAACAGCATATTGCAGATTTAGCAGCCTAAGCGACCTAAAAATAAATTCCAATGCCAGCGCATTTTATGGAAATTAGGAAAGGAACCTATGCAAGAAAAGAAAGAAAAAATGATATTAAGCAAGAGAAAATGAAAGCCTAATTTGTTTTTTTGTATAATATATCTGCGTCCTCGACCGTAAGTTTTTGCTTTAATACTTGCTGTAGCATAGTCAGGTGTTGGATGATAAATTTTGATTATAGCTTGCCGTTCTATGATAAATTTTTCTTTAATGGCTCGAATTAAATAATCAGTTTCTTCGCCAGAACCATAAGGGCTTTGGCTACCTATGCCAATGTTTTCATCAAAAAGCCCTACCTTGCACGCTACATTTTTTTTAAAAAAAAGAACATAGGAAGGGGCATCTCGAAATACAGAAAAAATATGTTGCCTTCCTTGTATTACAAAAGGCGTAACTTGTTTTTGAGCTTGTGTGAGTTCTGTAAGAGGGCGTGGGTTGCCAATGACAATATCACTTTTCTGTAAGGCTAGTGCAGCTAAAGCTAGGGTGTTTGCAGCATATATACAGTCATCATCAGTAAGAGCGAAAGCATTCCCTTCTATGTGATTCAAGGCCACATTTCTCGCTCTGGATAAGCCTGGGGCGGAACGTACGACGACAATGCGCAAACGGTCTTCATAGCTTTTTAAAATATTATCTAAAAAACCCGTGGGATTTTGATCTACTACGAGGACTGTGAAGTGCTGATGTTCTTGAGCAACAAGACTATCAAAAAGCGCGTATAGTTCTTTTTTTCGCCCCAGAGTTGCCAGTATGAGTGTAAAGTATATATCTTTTTTCATATTCTATAAGGTTGGTATACTGATTTGCGTTTGCATAATAGCTGTTTGTAAAAATAAGATAGCGCTATGGTGTAAGTAGGCGTATTGCTCTGTGTGTGGCGCTGTTTTTAATACTTTTACTATAACAAGGCGTTCTTTGCAAGACGGCTAGGGGGCATTCGTTAGGATATAATATTGAATAAAATCACAAATGATGACAGCCCACGTATGGCCTATTGGAGATTTCTCTGAATATGCAAACGTTTGTTTTCGTGTTGGCAGAATGTCAAACTTAAGGAGGGTCGACGCATTGACTTTTACTGTGTTCTCATGTAATTACCTCTTTTTAGAGGTGTAAACTTGACTTTTGTGGCTGGCCTGTAAAGGGAGTGGCATGCAAGTTTTTTTAGCAGTTATAGAAGGTGCTGGATTAGTGGCTTGTATGGCGCTCACATTATAGGCACGGTATGTGTGTTGAGGATACAATAAATGATAAAGAGTTTTTTCGTAACGTTAAGGCGTCTGTGTGCTCTTTTTCAAAGTAAAATTTCTGATAAAAATATGTTTTTTTCTCCAGATCCAGGGAAGCAAGTCTTTTTTTGTCATTTATGTAGCGATATTAAGAGCATTGTTCCAACACGTGGAGCATACGCAGTAGATGTGGCTTCTGCAAACTTTAAGTCTGCACCTTATTTTGATAGATTTCATTACGTGGGAGTAGACCGTCTGCCTAATTTATTACACGAGGGGGTAAGTTTGCACCCCAGAACTACGGCCATATGTACTGATGTTTCTTATCATAGCATTGGAACTGCCTTTGCAGAACTTGCGGTTTCAACTCATACCATTGAGCATATAACAGACGAAGGATTGCGTTTAAGTTTTGTAGAAAATGTTTTACGTACGTTAAAGCATAATGGAACATTCCTCTTACTGGTGGATAGCGCTTTGCTAAATAAGCCTTTATTGCATATACTAGAATCTAAATTTTCCAGTATTGATACGTATTTTTATCACGGTGCATTTGCAGTATGGGTTGCGCACCATCTAACTGCGCTAAGAGAAAATGGTGGACAGAAAAAATCCTTTGTGCAAAAAATCCAAAAATTCTTTTTCCATGTACTTTGGGGTATTGCTTATATTTATTATGGGAGTACAAAGACATCACCCTTGGGCAAAAGATCCGTGTATCTTGTGGCAAAAAACTATCAGTGCAGTGAGCCGCAAGCGATATTTCCACCCGGAAAAGCTACGAAAATAGCTGATAATTTTTGGGAAATAAAATAATTGTTTTTCCATAGAAATTAGGTGTCTCATGACTAATGTTCAACTGTTCAAGGCTATGTGCGACATTCTGCCAAAATTTTTGAAGAGAAAGATTGTTGTGCTAGCGCTTTTTATGTTTATTCAAGCGTTCTTAGAGTTGGCGCTCGCGGGGGTAATCTCTTTGTTAGGGGTGGCGCTTACTGCACCTAACGAACTTGCAACTCTGCCATATTTAAGTGCTATGCGTGCTTATATCTCTCAAGTGTATTTTACTGATAATTCTGCAGCCACTATGTTGATGTTAGTTCTTATCTTAATTACTCTGGCAAGCATTTTTAAGAATAGTGTTACAGCCTATGTAAATTACTCGCAGGGAAAAACAGCGGCACTAGTGTCATGGGCTCTTTGTAGTCATATTTATAAAAATTTTCTTTCCACCCCTTATATTTGGCATACACAGCAAAATACAGCGGAGCTTATAGGGTATTTAGACTGGCGAGTTTATATTGATATCTATTGGATTGCAGCCCTCACGGGAATAACACAGTTGTGCGTGTTAGCTTTTCTTGTCATGGGCTCTTTTATTTTCGCTCCTCTTGCCTCCTTGCTTCTTTTTGGCATATGTGGAGTAATTGCAGTGCTGATATATAAACTCACACGTATAAAAATTCAAAATGTAGGAGAAAAAAACGCTGATATAGCTATTCAGACAAAAAAGATAGCGCAGCTTTCCTTGCAAGGCATTCGTGAGGTGCAAATATATGGGCAACGTGAAGCTTTCTTGGATCACTTTTCTAACTTTGCAAGTCCGCAGTCAATATTAAGAGCACAAGAGAATATTTACTTACCTATGCCGCAATGGGTTTTAGAATGTGTAGGACTTGTAATACTGCTGAGTACAGTGTTGCTATTACAACAGCAAGGAGAAAATCTTAGCTCTATTACGGCAACATTGACTCTCCTTGCAGGTATTTGTTGGAGAGCCTTGCCAGCATTAAATAAGTTTGTTGGCAATATTTTACGGCTAAGAAATACTCATAAGCCAGTTGAAAAACTTGCTACTGAACTTTTTACTTTACCTACGGTAAATGCGGCAAGAACATGTCATAGTCTACATGGGGAATTAAGTTTGAATGATATCAGCTTTATCTATCCTCAAGCTTCGCGTCCTGCCATTCAGAGGATAAATCTTTCTATTCCTAAAGGGGGCATGCTGGGCTTAGTAGGGCTTTCTGGAGCAGGGAAAAGTACCATTGTAAATATACTTACCGGATTACTTACTCCCACTTCGGGGGAGGTGTATCTTGATGGGAAAAAAATTACCCCTGAGCCTGGCTACTTAAAAATTGGTTATGTGCCACAAAATCCATATATAATGGATGCAACTCTTGCTCAAAATATTGCCTTTTGCGATTGGGGGCGGAGTATAGATGAGGATCGCGTTCGCCGATGTTGCCACATGGCGGCCATGAGTTTTGTGGATGAGCTTGAGGATGGTATCAATACAATGCTAGGAGAATGTGGCGTACGCCTTTCAGGGGGGCAATTGCAACGTGTGGCCATTGCCAGAGCTTTATATGGTAATCCTGAGCTACTTATTTTCGACGAAGCTACCTCTGCTCTTGATGGTGCTGCAGAGGCGGCCATTCAAAAAACTATCGATCATTTGGGCAAAAGCATGACGGTGATTATTATTGCGCACAGATTGAGCACTGTGGAGAATTGCCATAAGGTGTATTGGTTACATGAAGGTACATTAAAATCCTTCAATGATGATGTAAATACGCTCAGCGTGTATAAAGAATTTTTAAAAAAACACCATGAGTTAGGAAAGTACGAGGGGTAAAATGTTTGTAGCATTACCCATTGAAATTGCCGTTCGTGAGCTTGATGCCCAAATCTGGCTTGCCATGCATTTACTGCAAAACAATATTCCCGTGGTATTGGGAAGCAAAGATGGCGTTGAAAATGTGTGTAAAACTTTGCAAGAACCTTTTGTAATGATAGATAAAGGTTTTGCATCTTACCTTGTAGAAAAATATAAAAGAATTGTTATGCAAGGCGGATATCTAGTGGAACTGCATGCAGAGGGCTTAGGTTGTATCCAAGCTTCTAGTTATTCGGTAGATGTTTTGGGTGAAGCGGAAAAGTATTTCGATGCCAGTTTTGTTTGGGGAAAAAGTCAAGCTTCTATAATAAAAAGACGTTTATCTGATACTTGCTCCATGCACGTTATACCCACTGGTCACCCTAGTTTTGACTTGGTTCATCCGAGATTTAGGCATATTTATGCTGACAAAAGTTTAAAGAAAGTCTATGGGAAAGATTTTATTTTAGTAAACTCCTGTAATGGTACGTTATTTGCTAAAGTGGCCTTTGACGACTACAAGAAAATGATGCCAAATTCTGTTTCTTTTAATGAACAGGGGCGTAAAATTCATGATACTTATTTAGATAGAGAACGGAGCTATGTGCACCATATACATGAACTTTTTGAAGGCATAGCTCAAAAATTCCCTGGAAGAATTATCGTATACAGGCCCCACCCTGTGGAAGATATAGATGCAGTGTGTAAAGAGTTTGCGCGGCATGGAAACGTACGTGTTGTACATGATGGGAGTGTGCGGGCATGGTTAGTGGAAGCTTCTGTTGTGATAAATTGGCATTGTACCACAGGTTATGAGTCTATTTGCTTGAACACGCCAACCATTTCTTTTCAACCTCCCACTTTGCAAACAAGTGAGGAGATGGCTTATGGTAAATTGGCTTGTTCTGTACAAGAAGTTTTAGAACTTATAAATTGTTTTGATAGTGGAGGGTGGACGCAAGAAGTACGAGATACCCTTTTAGCTACATGGAAAAATGTTTTAGAAAATACAAAAAAATTTGCAGCTCCTCATATCTGTAGTTGGATTATTGAAAATTATGCTGAAAAATTGCAACATAATTTCGCCACGGCTAGTATGCCTAAAAGGGTGAGTTTTACGCATGTATGTAAGCAATTCGTACGTAAGCAAGTAAGCCCCTTATTGGCGTTACGTAGTCCTGAAGCTAGGATAAAAGAAAAACTTTTTTATACTAAAGTTCCTTATAATTCCATCTCTGAGCAAATTGTATCTAAAAAAATACAAGCTTTTTCTACATGTATGGAAACAGCACCCCAAGTAAGCGTGTATCCGGTATTTTTAAATACGCTGTATTTGCACCCTCAAATGGATTTTAAAAAATAATATATGATTTCAGTTATTATACCTACACATAATAGACTAGATTTGCTGCAAGAAGCTCTTCATTGCGTTCAAACGCAGTCTTCTCCTGTTAAAGAGATTATTGTTGTTAATAATGGAAAGCGTCCTTTAGATGTAAATGTCTTACCAAAAGGTATAAAAGTTGTGGAAGCTGTACAAAATGCTGGAGCTTCACAGGCAAGAAATATTGGGGCATCTTATGCTACTGGTGAATATTTAGCTTTTTTGGACGATGATGATTTATGGACTCAAAATTATATAAAGAATGCGAAGCTCTATATCACACAGCACACGCCTATGTTTATTTTAGGGCAGCTCAATCACCGCATTGATAAAAAATTAAAACTATTTAAATCGGCACAAGGTAAACTTTTTAAAGATGTAATTGCTATATCTAATCCTGGAGTCACTGGGTCAAATATTATTATTCAAAAAGAGCTTTTCAACACTCTAGGTGGTTTTAGGGTGGATTTTACTGTTTCGGAAGATAAAGCATTTTTGCTTGATGCGTTAAATTCTCATATTAGAGTGCATGTAGTCTCAAATCTTTCGGTAATTGTGAGAGTACAAAATGTGTCCTTGAGTAATAGTATGACTAATACAAACTGGCCTTTCTTACGTGCGTATTGGCATATTATGTCTCCTTTACAAAGATTACATGTCTTGCTGCGAGGGAGAGCATTAAAGGCCGCAGCTAAAACGAAACTTTCACCTTCTTTTCTTGTTTGGCGACTGGTGGATAAATATCTTAATTCTAAGTTGCATTCAAAGTATTAATTTGTAAGAACTATATCTTGTCATCCTTCTTGACTATTTACATATTACTAGTGTTTTTTCTCTATAAGAAAAACTCACATAAAAACAGGGCTCAGCCTCCACCCCTCCCCATATCCTTCATAACATCCACGCAAAGCCCTGTCTTTATGCTCGCATTTGTTTGTCATCAAAAATAAATTACCCACAAAATTTATCAGCAATATTTTGTCAGCAAAAAATTTCACATCTCCTCATGGTGCTTATAAAGCGCAGATATTTATCTTCCCTCTATAAATATAGCGTCTAGGCAGGAATGACCCCGTACACGATAATTGGCTAGCCATAACTGCGGGGTCTTTCCTGCTCTGCGAGGCCTGGCGCTTTGCGGCGCTTCGCTTGCACGCGTGTTTTTCGCTACGCTCTCCTTTTTGA
>CAYJNE010000026.1:0-11069 GCA_964371345.1 uncultured Desulfovibrionaceae bacterium
TCCTTACCCCAAATTTGACGCAAGGAAAAACTATCCAAAAGAGCCTGAGTGGGGTGGGCGTGCCAACCGTCACCACCGTTTACTATGCTACAAGACAAACGCTCCGCCAAGTACATAGCCGCCCCACTGCTGGAATGGCGAATGACTATAATATCTGGGCTCATGGCCTCAAGGGTTAGGCTTGTATCTTTTAAGCTTTCGCCCTTGGTGATGCTTGAGCCACTTTTACCAAGGCTAAAGGTGTCTGCGGAGAGGCGTTTTCCAGCCATATCAAAGGATGTTTTTGTTCTGGTGCTATCTTCTGAGAAGAATAAAATAACACTTTGCCCTTTTAAAATTGGTACTTTTTTAATGGGACGTCTGTTAATTTCTTCAAAGCTTGTAGCTAAATCCAAGATATGCTGCACATCCTCAACCGAAAGTTGGCTGATGTCCAATAGGTCTTTGTGAGTCCAACGATAATCTTTAGGTTCCATAATAAGCCTTTGTTTTGGTCGAAAAAAAACCCCATAAATGGGGAAATACAAAGCACATATTATACAATACTGCGTAATTTAACACAAAATATTCTTTCAAAAAAAGTCATGATTTTGCCCTCAAAAAGCACTATACCTTGCTGGGGCAAAGGTGTAAAGAAAAAGAACGCCGTGACATTTGGTACGGTACGTATCCGAGGAGAGTACATATATATGTTGATTTCATTGGGAATATTTTTACTTTGTGGTGTAATAGCAGGTATTTTTGCTGGACTTTTAGGCATTGGTGGCGGTGTTATTATTGTACCCATATTAACATTTGTCTTCACCTTTCTAAATGTTGAGCCAAGCCACATCCACCATTTATGCCTTGGGACATCCCTTGCTACCATTATGGTTACAGCCATTTCCAGCGCAAGAGCACACAATAAACGTGGCGCCGTGCGCTGGGATATTGTAAAGGCCATTACCCCTGGTATTTTAGTGGGCACCTTCGCGGGAGGCCTTGTGGCAGCACACATTCCCGATACATATTTAAAGGCCATATTTGTTTGCTTCATCTACCTTGTAGCCCTTGATATGTTTCTAGGCAAAAAACCAAAAGCCCAGCGCGAACTACCAGGCACATTGGGTACAAGTGGTGTAGGCCTTGGCATTGGTACACTTTCAAGCTTTGTGGGCATTGGTGGAGGCACTATGTCTGTGCCATTTATGACTTTTTGTAATATCCCCATGCATACCGCTGTTGGAACTTCCTCAGCCATTGGTTTTCCCATTGCCTTTGCTGGTACCTTAGGTTACATCGTTGGCGGTTATAATCAAGCAGGCTTACCTGAAGGTACCCTTGGCTATGTACATATTCTGGCTTTCCTAGGCATTGCCGCCGCAAGTTTTTTTACCGCACCCATTGGAGCCAAAATAGCACACAAGCTCCCCGTGGCTACGCTGAAAAAAATATTTGCGTTTTTCCTAATTTTTGTTGCCACAAGAATGCTGTGGAGCCTCTTGGCTTAAAGAGTTATTATGCCACTTAAAAATACATACAATGCTCGCTTGGCTGAGGCTGTGTGGTGGAATTTACTTTTAATTACCGCAGGCTCTGCTTTATATTCTATTGGCATACAAGCCATAGCCGTGCCACAAGGATTTTTGTCTGGTGGGGTTATGGGTATATCCATGCTCATTTGGTATACCACCAAGCTACTAACTGTGCCCCTTTGGTACTTTTTAATCTGTATTCCCATTGGTATTCTCGGTTGGTTTTTCGTAGGCCGCCTTTTTTTGTTTTATTCAGTATATGCCATATGTTGCGTTAGTATATTTGGTCATTTTGTTAATTTTGAAATACATCTTGATAACGACCTATACGCCGCAGTTTTAGCTGGTATCATAAGCGGTGCTGGTGGTGGCATGATGTTGCGCTCATTGGGTAGCTCTGGCGGAACAGATATAATTGCCGTAGCCATTAGAGAAAGGTGGAATATTGCCGTTGGCACCACCAATTTTTTTATAAATGCCTGCATTTTTGCCTCAAGTGCTATTCTTATCGACCTTGATATTATTATTGCCTCCACAATTATGGTCTTTATTGCGGCCAACACCCTTGAATATGTGTTGCGGCTATTTAACCAACGCAAAATGGTTATGATTATCTCTGACCATGCGGAAATTCTCTCCGAAGCACTAATGCTTGAACATAAATTTGGCGTAACTCTCATGCGTGGCAAGGGCGGATATTCTGGGCAAGATAGAGATATTATCCTCACCGTTACCAACAATCTAGCTCTTAAGCAGTTGGAAAATTTGGTATTTAACATTGATGAACATGCTATATTTATTGTGGATAATACTTTCTATGTCTCTGGTGGACAATTTGCACGCAAAATTTATAAATAAAAGGATAATATATGTTTTTTCGACGAAATAACTCCACACAAACCGCCATTGCTTGCAAAGAATGTCAACACAAACTCTTGGCGGTGAAAACCTGACGGGCCATAATTTTGCGTTGCGTGCAATGCCAAAAAGACTTTCCATTGGCC
The DNA here is from genome assembly GCA_964371345.1 of uncultured Desulfovibrionaceae bacterium. Taxonomy (GTDB): domain Bacteria; phylum Desulfobacterota; class Desulfovibrionia; order Desulfovibrionales; family Desulfovibrionaceae; genus CAYJAD01. The sequence goes on from CAYJNE010000026.1 coordinate 2,519, forward strand.
GATTATGTAGAATATATGGATGATGCTCTCGAAAATTTTTTAGAAAATAGTTTCTGCGACAGAGTTTAATAGATTACCAATTTTTTAATGGTATTTTTCTTGGCAAAAACAAAAAAAAAAGTTAAGCTTAGTTAGGCATTAGTGTATATATATTAGGTTAAAATTCCACCTATGCCACTAATAGTAGCATAGCAAGAGAGATTACTGTGAGAAAATCATTTTATATATCCTTCCAATCCAAAGTTATTTTAACCTTGCTGGTATTGCTTAACCTACCGTTTATTCTTGTTTATCAAGTGGGTTTAGAGCTGGTGGAAGACGCTCTTACCCATGAAAAAGAAAATAAACTCATGTCCATTACCCGCGTTTTGGATTCAGTGCTCGGGCCAGAAGGCTTTGACGGAATATTGCGCATGGCTGATGCCACCAATTCCACAAGAGAAGAAAAAATAGCCATACTAAACAAGGCACTAAGTGGTGCCACCAACAAAATAACTCAATCATCAGAGGGCCTTGGAAGTGGCTACTACTCCAAAGACCTTGATGCCATTGTGGTCTATGCCCCTTCCTCCCTATACGGTTATACCATAGGCCTATCCATACCCACAGACCACCCAGGCCGAAAGGTCATGAATAATAATATGTCCATGGTGGCGCGCGGCACCATGGTGCGTGGCAATATTATGAATGCCATGCTTCCCATTGAACGCAAAGGAAAAGTAGTTGGCTACATTTGGGCCAATGAGCTTGAAAAAGACGTTAGTGCTCAATTGGCAACACTTACTCGTGATTCCAGATATATTTTAATTACATGCTTCGTGCTTACCGCACTTGTGCTTATTTTCCTTTCACGGCGCACTGTGCAAAACATTGATAGTGTTATCAATGGTGTACGCATCATGCAAAATGATTTATCACACCGCCTCCCCCAACAAAAAGGTGAGCTTAATGATGTGGTGGCAAGCATAAACGACATGGCGCAAAACCTAAACATCGCCAACCAAGAAACAAAACGTGCCATTGCAGTTTTGCAAACTGTTATGAATAATATGGACGCCGCCATTGTAGTTTGCGATCCTGCCACAAGGCGCATTGTATACACAAATCCATACATGTTAAAGCTATTGAATGTGCAAGAGCTTGAAAATAAAGCGTGTTATTCTTCACTCTATGGCCTCAGCAAGCCTTGTGATGACTGCCCACAAGTGAATTTATTCCAAGAGGGCACACCAAACTATGAACCCTCGTACCACGAAAAATACGACCCCACGCTCAACCGTGATTTCCTAGTGGCTGACCGCCTTATCTCTTGGCATGACGGGCGCATTGTGCATTTGCGTGTGGCTACGGACATAACCGACCGCAAGGCTTTAATGGCTGCAGAAACTGCCAATAAAGCTCAACGTGATTTCTTAGCACGCATGAGCCACGAAATACGCACCCCCATGAATGGCGTACTTGGCATGACACGCCTAGCCTTACAGGAAAATCCATCGCCCAAGCAACATGAATATTTAAATAAAATACAATCATCCGCAACGCTTTTATTGGGCATTATTAATGACATTCTTGATTTTTCTCGCATAGAAGCTGGTGCCATGACCATTGAAGAAAAGCCGTTCCCGTTGCATGAAACGGTACAAAAAGTACACGAGCTTGTTCTGCCAAAAGCTAAAGAAACCAATACAACAGTAAGCGTACACCTTGATAAAACAGTGCCAGCATACATTATGGGTGATAGTTTGCGCATTTCGCAAATACTTTTGAACTTACTCGGCAACGCCACTAAGTTCACCAGTGACGGCACAGTTGAGCTAAAAATGCATGCAACCAATCTAAGTAATGGGCTATTACGTTTGCATTGCGATGTGTCTGATACTGGCATTGGCATGAATAAAGTTCAACAAAAAGAATTGTTTAAACCATTTTCACAGGCAGACATTTCCACATCACGCAAGTTTGGTGGCACAGGCCTTGGCCTATCCATTTGCAAAGCCTTAGTGGAGCTTATGGACGGGCAAATAGACGTAAGTAGTAAGGAGGGCGAAGGTAGCACCTTCTCCTTCTTCTTAGAGCTTAAGCCCTATGATGAAGCAACATATTCTGCAAGCATTGAGGCAAAGCCTTGGGATGATATGCGCTATGACGGCTATGAATTCCTCTTGGTAGAAGACAATGAATTAAACCAGGAAATTGCCTTGGCTATCCTAGCTGAATTTGGCATCACAGCAGACATTGCCAACAATGGCAAAGAAGCAGTGCAAGCCTTTATGCAAAAGGACTACGCCCTAATTCTTATGGATATGCGCATGCCAATTATGGACGGAACAGAAGCCACATTAATAATTCGTGGTAGCGATAAGCATGATGCCAAGACTGTTCCCATTGTGGCCATGACTGCCAATGCCATGATTGAAGATAGGGAAGAAAGCCACGCCATAGGCATGAATGGACATATTGCAAAACCCATTAATATGGACGAAGTTAAGCAAATTTTCTATGAATGCTTGATAGCAAATAAAGGCAAACCAGTTGAATATTAAATTTTCACTAAAAAAGGCGGCTCAAAGGCCGCCTTTTGCATTATAAATTTACACAAAATATCTATAAATAATGCATCCGTACAGTACTTAATTCAACGCACAGTTACGTTTATAATCCCCTTACTTCGCTTAGAAGAAAAAAGCACCCTTCGGGAGACACCATTTTTACGAGTGCGTCAGCACGCAGTAAAAATGTGTGTGTCACTTTTTTGGGTAGTTTTGTGTGTATTTTTGATTTTTTTCGCTAGCAAGGAAGAAAAATGTTTCCTGCGTAAGCGACCTTAAGGTCGTGCGTATAAGGAAACATTTTTATGACGCAGCTAGCGGAAAAAAGGAAAATACCGCAAAACCGACCCAAAGCAAAAAACAACACAGGCGACGCTACATGAAAATTTACGACTTACTCTACTAATCATATCGTAAATCATCAACAAGGCGACTCAAAGGCCGCCTTTTTCATTATAAATTTACACAAAATATCTATAAATAAGCGTGCTAAATAGTAAAGACAAGGCTACATACAAACAATACCGCACAACCTTAACCCCAATCCTAATGGCAAGCATCGCCCCCAACTGATTACCAATGATACTACCAATGGCACAAGGTATAGCCAAGGTATAAAGCACTACCCCACCCGAAGCAAAGGCCGCTAATGCTCCAAGGTTTGACGCCAAATTCAAAACCTTAGTTGTACCCGATGCATGAACAAGACCAAGCCCCAAAAACATATGTAAGCCAAGAATGAAAAAACTCCCCGTACTTGGCCCAAAAAATCCGTCATAAACCCCAATGACTAAACCGATAACGCTCACAATAATTTTTTGCTTGCGCATGGGTATATCCATATCATCACGCATGGTACGCCCAGAAAATAAGGAAAACACTAAACCTACAGGCAATAAAAAAGCCATAACCTTGCCAAGCATTTCACTTTCCACTTGTAGGGCTATCCATGAGCCAATCATACCTCCCACAAATGAAGCAATAAATCCATAGGGCACCAGATGTAATACTATGAGTTTATTACGAAAAAATGACCATACTGCCGTCAAAGTGCCAAGGGAACATGCAAATTTATTGGTACCTAGTGCAAAATGTGGCGGTATATTAAGTAGCATTAGCGAAGGCACGGTTATAAGCCCACCTCCGCCAGCTATGGCGTCCACAAAGCCTGCTACCAAAAAAATAACTCCAGCTAAAACAATAGTTGTGATTTCTACTTCCACGAAATTTTCCTAATCATGCATAAGTCTTAGTTTTTAATATTACCACAAAACCAAGGGCAACATATATGCAGAGACTTAAGAACACAAGATTTTTTATGTCATTCCATACATATTTTCCATGCAAATTTTACTCACAATGAAACAATTATTCCTTATACTAATATTTTTTATTTATATAGTATTGACACAGTACATACTTTTTTTATCTATTACATAAATAATACTACGTAATAGCATCCTTATATTCTCACATAAAACATAGTATAAGCATAATACATCGTAACATAGCGCTATTTGTACTGCGGGCCCATTCTATATTTTACACTACAGCATATAAGCCTTCATTTTTTTATTAAAAATTACTTTTTCAATGTTTTTGAACTAAAAAATCAAATAAATTTTACTTAAGCATCCATAATAAAACAAAAATACTTGTGAAATGCTTCAGTATTACGCCCCGCGCAAAAATCGGCATGATGCAAACCAAGCCAACGGAAAGGTTTGCAAAATTTAATTTTAATGAAGGGGGGCGTATGACACCCAATTTCAAAATTGCGCATGATTTTACTGCGAAGTGGGAAGGCGGACTTAGCGAACATAAAAACGATCCAGGTGGCATTACCAACTATGGAGTTTCGTTGCGCTTTTTAATGCAACTAGCCCAAGATGTGGAACAAGAGTTTAAAAAAACAGCATCCACCTGTGATGGCAGCAATACTTTTGATAATCCATATGACTTCAACGATGACGGTGCCATAACTGCTGAAGATATTAGAGAATGCACCAAAGTTCAAGCCGCAAAACTCATGCATGAAAATTTCTGGAAGCCTTTGCATAGTGATTCCTTACCCCTTGCCATTGCTACAGCACTCTATGACGGGTCTGTAAATATGGGTGTGCCTCGCTCCGTTCGCATTTTACAAGAAACTTGCAATATCGTGGGCGAGGCACATTTGGACGTGTTTACCCCCATCGCCGAAGACGGCATTTGCGGCCCCAAAACCATTACTCTTTGCGCTACACTGAAGGAATTTGGCCTTGATTTTTATGTGGCCCGTATGGCTGTGCGCCAAAGGATAAATTTTTATGTAAATCTAAGCCGCAATAATGATAATTTTGCTGTTTTTTTAAATGGTTGGAAAAACCGTTGTCAAAATTTGCTAGAATATTTGGCCCAGCTTGAAAGGGATAATTAAAGCTCAACCAACTCACAAACCGTACTCGTTACGCATTAAAAGGTGGCAGTTTATGAACATACAAAATATATCCTTAACCCCCATTATTGTACTGATAATCCAAGGGCTTTTAGCGTGGGTTTTATGGAGTATTCGCCACGCTTTTGTACGAGAAGAGGACTATGCCGAGCATGTGGAGCAAGAAAACAATCTACGCCAAGAAAGCATTGCCCGCCTAAGCACCTTGGAAGGGCGGCTACTCACCTTAAGTGAGCGCATAACACTCTTGCCAGACGCCACAACACTTAATGACTTAGGTAAAGCTGTGGAAAGCCTGCGAGGAGATTTAAAGGCACTTGATATGCGCATAACTGGCCTAGATAGGCTTATGCAAAGCTTAGAGCGCACCCTTGACCGCCAAGAAAAAACCTACGTGGCAAAGTATAGCAGGTAAAAAATGACAAAAACACAAGACAAAAAGAACAGCTATGCAAGGGCCGCACTTGAAAAAGCATTTAAGTCCAGACTTACGGCCTTAATTCAAGGCTTGGGCGATGCAGAAGTGGGTGGAAAAGGTATTGATCTCGTCAAAGAGATTAAAGAACTATACTCAATGATTACAGACCTTACCCCCAACGCCAAGGAGCAAGAGCAAACAAAAATCGAGGTGGGCTGGGCTGAATGGGAAAATATAAACAAAAAACCCAAGCAAGACGGCGAAAATTCGTGAATAATAAATGCATAATACCCTACATTCCACGCCATTTACAGTGGGATTTTCACAATAAACGCACTCGCTTTTGTGTGTTGCTTTGTCACCGCCGTTTTGGAAAAACAGTTGCCGCCATAAACGACATCTTGCGTGAAGCCTTGCGCTCACAGTGCCACGACTGGCGAGCGGCATATATGGCCCCATATCTGGGGCAAGCCAAAACTGTGGCTTGGGATTATCTGAAATATTTTGCAGGAGCTGTAAGCGGCACTCGCTTTTTAGAAACAGAACTGCGCTGCATACTACCCACAGGGGCAAGTATTCGCCTTTTCGGCACAGAAAATGCCGATGCCCTGCGAGGTATGTATCTTGATGATGTTGTACTAGATGAACCAGCAGACATGCCCCGCCACGTTTGGACAAGGGTTATTAGACCCATGCTTGCCGACAGAAAAGGACGAGCTCTTTTTTGCGGCACTCCCAACGGGGTGGATAATCTACTCCACGATGTTTGGGAAGAAGCAGGAAAAGACATAGCCGCCCACGAAGGTATGGAACAAAATGCTGAAAAAACAGCCCTTTGGTCACGCTTTTGTTTTCCTGCATCAAAGACCAATTATATAGATGCAGATGAACTTTTAGCCGCAAAAAATTCCATGAGCAGTGAAGACTATTTGCAGGAGTTTGAATGTTCCTTTGCCGCTGCAGTTCGCGGTGCATATTACGCCGCAAATATTGAAGAATTAGAAAAGCTAGGCCGCATTACCCAAGTACCACACGCACCAGAATTACCCGTACATACAGCTTGGGACTTGGGCATGGATGACGCCACAGGCATTTGGTTTTTCCAAGTGCAAAGCGGTGGGCAGTGGCGAGTTTTGGAATATATAGAAGACAGCGGCCAAGGCCTTGCCCACTACATACGCATATTAAAAGAAAAACCCTATATCTACGGGCATCACATCGCACCGCACGACATCAGGGTACGTGAACTTGGCACAGGTTTAAGCCGCCTTGAAATGGCAAGGCAGCTTGGCATCCAATTTAGCGTAGCCCCACAGTTACACCTTGCAGACGGCATCAACGCCTTGCGTGCGGCTATGCCCCGTATGTGGTTTGATGTGCAAAATTGCGCCTTGGGCCTAAGGGCATTGCGCCAATATCGCAGAAAGTGGCGACCCCGCCAAGAAGTTTACTCCACAAGCCCCTTACATGATTGGACAAGCCATGCGGCAGATGCCTTGCGCTATGCCGTGCTTGGCTTTCGCCCCGTATGCGAGGCAGAAGAAACAAGAGCCAAAACAACCTATAATATATGGAGTCATGCATGAGTTATACTTTTTTTGTACTACCCAAAGACTTTACCAAGATGCGAGGAGAAATTTTTACGCGGATGCAAGAGGAAGGCTTGCTTAACGCATGTATGCACAGTTTTGATAATCCCACCAAGCAAGATTGGTTAAAAATCACCGCACCTCATAAGGGTTGGCTTTTGTGCTGTGCGCCCAAGAATACAGGCACACATACAGCGGCAAACTTATGCGGTGTGGCTTGGCTTGAGCCTTGGCGGGGGCAAGTGTGGACATTGGATTTTACAGTCTTTCGGGCGCATTTTGCTGAGTTCGCCGCCATGAGTAGGGCGACCCTTGAGTGGATATTCACCCATGCCCCATGCCAAAGCATTGTGGGCCTTTGCGCCAAAAGTAACGCCCATGCTTGGCGGCTTGCCCCCAAAACGGATTTTAAGATACTCGGCAAAATCCCTGGGGCATGTTTACGAGCAAAGCGTAATATTTATGAGGATGGAATACTTGGCCTTGCCACCAAGGAGGACGTCTTAAACAATGTTAAAGCTAGCCAAGCTCACGCCCAGTCCAAATAGCTCGGCCCACAATGCGTATGAGTTTTTGCATTTGCTTGGTTGTGTCCACTTCAATGGTGCTATATTCAGAATTTATGCTGGATAAAAGCAATTTCCCAGGCACTGCGTCAACCACTTTTAAGTAAACCATATCCTCAACGCTTATGGCATAAATATAACCTGGCATGGTGGTGGTTTGGCTTTGATCAATTAGCACCACATCATTATTTAAAATATTTGGGGACATACTGTCACCAGCAACACGCAAAAGTACCATGAAGGAAGGATTACCCTTACTATGCAAAAAATCCCAACGAAAGGCATAATGAGGCACATGCTCCGCATTATTTGCAAAAGTTCCATCGTCAGTGAGGCGAGCCTCAACCATAGGCACAAATACAAGGCGATCGCCAGAAGCACTGGTATTGCAATCGTCATGACCACGCCCAGCTAAAAGCCAATCCAAGGAGCAATCCAGGGCTTCGCCAAGACGTACCGCGAGCTCTCCTCTAGGCATTTGCCCATTTTCATATTGCTGGATAGTGGTGAGGCTAACCCCAATATTAGTAGCAAGGTCATGTTTACGGATGCCTAGCTGTTCACGCCTTTGACGCAAGCGGGAGCTGAAACTTGTTGGATCATTGTGAGACATGGCATTTCCTTTAGAAGTATGCACAATAAGTGGTAAACCATGGAAGAATATTTTTCCAAGAAAAGTTGTGGAATTAAGCATATAAAAAAAAAGAATACTTTTCAAGTAGGCGTTTTATTTATGCTGAAATATATTTTTATTTTAATAAATAACGTATTATAATTATTTTAATAAATTTTTCCTTCTATTTATGGGGTAATTATTTTTTAAAAAAAGAAAATACTTGCATGTATTAAAAAATCTGTTAATCTATATAGCAACACATTTAAAAATGTTAGAAAAGTTTTTAGGAGGCATCATGTTTTCTTTGAGTCAAAAGCTTTTGCAACTAGAGTCCATACTCGCCGAGCAAGTTAAAAACCACGAGCAAGTCTCAAGG
>CAYJNE010000026.1:11169-13120 GCA_964371345.1 uncultured Desulfovibrionaceae bacterium
CTTAAACAAGAGGCAGGAAATACAGTAGATTAATATTGACATTCATTTTCAAAAAATCTATAAATCAGGGCAAGCAAAATGAAAACAGCTTTCAAAATGAGGTATACATGCAAGATATTTTAGTAATTGTATTGGTCGCTGTGGCGGCAGTTTATGTGGGCTTTAAATATGTAAAAAGTGCAAAATCAGGCAAATGCTCTGGTGGATGCGGCGGTGACTGCGAAAAAAAGGATTAAAAATAGATAAACCTCCTCAAAATCATTGTAAAAAGGGTGGAATACTCCACCCTTTTTACTTTTTTCACACAAAATTACATAAAAATCCAAATTTTACCCCGCTATAAATTGTAGTCTTTTTTGCATTTTCCTGCTATTTTACGCCGCACAACGCTCAGAATTTAAGAAGGTAATCTATGTTGGCAATAGTTAACTACGAAGCAGGAAATCAAACCAGCGTACAAAGGGCATTAACGTACCTTGGTATTGAAAGTATCATCACCTCCGATGCTGATGTATTAAAAAAAGCTAAAGGCATAATCTTTCCAGGTGTTGGGGCCGCAGGCCAAGCCATGCAACATTTACAAAGCATTGGCATGGACAAACTACTTTCAACATTAATATCGCAAAATAAACCCCTACTTGGCATTTGCCTAGGTTGCCAAATATTACTTGAAAAAAGTGCAGAAAATTCCACAAAAACCTTGGGCCTTGTGCAAGGTGAATGTGTGCAATTTACAAAAGACCTTTGCGAAGAAGACGGCGAGCCCATACGCATTCCGCACATGGGGTGGAATAGCCTTACACACAAGCAAGATTGCTTGTTATTTAAGGATGTTCCGAAAGACGCCGAATTTTATTTTGTGCATAGCTATTTTGTACGCCCCCATGAAGAGTTAATCATTGCCACAACCCACTATGGGCAAGAATTTTGTAGTGTTTATGGGCGTGACGGCCTTTGGGCCATTCAGTTTCACTTGGAAAAAAGTGGTGCACCAGGCCTAAAAATTTTGCAAAATTTTTCCGATTACTGCACAGCGGGAGGCCTAAATGCTTAGCAAACGCATAATCCCATGTCTTGATGTACGTGACGGAAAACTTACCAAGGGTGTTAAATTTCAAGGCAATGTTGATATTGGCGACCCCGTGGAAACTGCCCGCAAATACTACGAACAAGGAGCCGATGAAATTGTTTTTTATGACATTACAGCATCGCATGAAAATCGTGGAATTTTTTTAGATGTGGTTAAAAATGTTGCCGCACAAATTTTCATCCCCTTTAGTGTGGGTGGTGGCATTTCCAGCGTTGAACACATGCGGGCTGTACTCTTAGCTGGTGCCGAAAAAATATCCATAAACTCCGCCGCCGTTACCAACCCTGACCTCATAAGCCAAGGGGCAGAAGCCTTTGGCTCTCAAGCCATTGTGGTGGGCATGGACGTAAAACAAGTTCCAAAAACTGAGGCCATTCCCTCAGGCTATGAAATTGTTATTCACGGTGGGCGCAAACACATGGGCCTTGACGCTATAGCTTGGGCGAAAAAATGCGAAGACCTTGGCGCAGGCGAGCTTTGTGTAAATTCCATAGATGCAGACGGCACCCGTGACGGTTATGAACTTAACCTCACCCGCACCATATGCGAGGCCGTGCGCATACCTGTAATTGCCTCTGGTGGTGCAGGTAGCCCAGATCATATGTATGACGCTGTAAATGAAGGCAAAGCTTCGGCGGCACTCATTGCTTCCATTGTACATTATGGGCAATATACCATTAAGGAATGTAAGGAGCATATGGCTAAGCGTGGGGCCAAGGTGCGCCTTACTTGGTAAGTTTAAGATTTTTTGGGCCATTATGTGGAATAAACTCCAAACATTTTTACAAAAACATAAGCTCCTTGCCATAGCTTTTTCTGGCGGTTTGGATAGTAGATTTTTAGCCTATGCCGCCAAGCAAG
>CAYJNE010000027.1:0-8036 GCA_964371345.1 uncultured Desulfovibrionaceae bacterium
GTTGATGTGCTGCCTCCGCTACCCAAGGATTATTCTGACCGCAACCGCACAAGCCCCTTTGCCTTTACTGGTAATAAGTTTGAGTTTCGTGCTGTCGGTGCATCGCAATCTGTAGCCCCTGTAAATATTACCCTAAATGCCGCCGTAGCTTGTGCCCTTGACGACATTGCCACCGACCTTGAAGCTTCTGTAAAGTCAGGTACTGCCCTTGCTGAAGCTTTGCAAGACTTGTTACCACGCATTTTCAAAGAGCATATGCCCATTGTATTCAATGGTAACGGCTACTCTGACGAATGGCCTGTGGAGGCAAAACGCCGTGGGCTGCCAAACCTTTCCACCACTGTAGAAGCTCTTGAGCGTTATAGCTACCCTGAGGTTATGGATGTATTTTTGCGTACCAACGTACTATCTGAGCGTGAAATGCTAGCCCGCCAAGAAATATTGCTTGAAACATATGTTAAGCTTATCAATATTGAGGCCAATGTATGCGCAGCCATGGTGCGTGAAAGCATTTTACCAGTGGGCCTAAGAGCGCAAAAAGAAGCTGCAGAGATTGTTATACAAACTCGTGCCGTAGTTGGTGGTAAAGGCAAATTGCCCGAGGAAGATCGCTTTAACACCTTGCGCAAAACTTGCCTTGACTTAAACTCTGCCCTTGCAGAGCTTGATGTGGTGCGCAGTGCTGAGCACAATGGGGACACACTTTCCCACGCGCAATATATGCTAAATAAGGTTGTTCCAGCCTTAAATGAGTGCAGAAAGCACGCAGACGCCCTTGAACTCATGGTAGAGGACGCCACATGGCCTTATCCTCGTTATGCGGAAATGCTTTGGATTAACTAAGCACACAGGTGTTTTTTGATTATGCCTGTGTCAGGTTGCATACTCTTTTACCAGCCAAGTACCAGAAGTTAACACTCTTATGGAGTATGCAACCTATCCAAAATAATCAAATTCACTAAATATAATTCACTTCTCAAAATGCGTTTATTGGGTTATAAAGCCCAACAAACGCATTTTGAACGCTAACATGCACAATTTATAGACTTTTCAAAGATGTGAACTGCACTAAAAACGCAGATTGCAATTTTTCAAAAGCCTACAGGAGCGATATATGAGTAGCCTATTTAACCCCTTAGAAGAACATGATGCCTGCGGCGTTGGTTTTGTGGCTCGTCTTTCTGGTGTACCAAGTCATCAGGTCATAGCAGACGCCCTAACAGCCATGGCTCGTCTAGCTCACCGTGGTGGGCATGGTCACGATAATTCTGGTGACGGAGCAGGCCTACTCATGCCCCTGCCCAAAAACTTTTTCAAACGTCAATGGACAACATTACAAGCTCTTGATGCTGACTCCCCCTTTGCAGTGGGTCAGATTTTCTTACCCCAAGAGGTAAAAACCCACGCACCCATTATGCGCATAATTAAGGAATGCCTCACGCAAACCAAACTCAACTTAGAAGACCAGCGTGATGTCCCCTTAGATATTGATATTGTTAGCCCTTCGGCCCGTGCCACCATGCCACATATGCTACAAATATTAGTACGCCCTGCCCCTAACCTAAGCCCTGAAAATGCCAAGGATGAAGGCTTTGAACGCACATTATACCTTGCCCGCCGCCGTATGGAAAAAGCCGTACACACTTGGCTTGAAAGCGAAAACCTTGAGCGCAATTCGTTCTACGTGGTTAGCCTTTCAGCACGCAGTATTATATATAAAGGTATGCTCCCAGGGGCTTGCCTTGGCGACCTTTATCAAGACCTATTAGATACAAATTTCACAGCCCCCTTTGCGGTATTTCATGAGCGTTTTAGCACCAATACCCTGCCCTCATGGCGGCTGGCCCAGCCCTTTAGAAATTTAGCCCATAATGGAGAAATTAATACCATTCGTGGCAATGGTGCGCGCATGTTACGCCGTCAAGCTCAAATGTCCTCATCACTTTTTGGTGAAGATTTATACGACCTCTTTCCCATTATTGACGAAAGTGCTAGCGATTCCGCACGCCTAGACTCTGCCTTAGAATTATTGGTACGCAGTGGCTATTCCATGCCTCATGCCTTAATGATGCTCTTACCAGAGCCATTTGGTGCGGCCTTTGTTATGGGTGATAATAAGCGAGCTTTTTATGAATATCACTCCGCCTTAATGGACCCATGGGACGGGCCAACAGCCCTTGTATTTACAGACGGTTATAGCCGTGTGGGAGCAATGCTTGACCGCAACGGCCTACGCCCTTGCCGCTCCACAGTTTCACAAGACGGCATGGTGGTTTTAGCCTCTGAAACTGGAGTTATGGACGTTGAGCCAGAGCGCATTGTCGGCCGTGAGCAACTACGCCCACGGCGTATGCTCATGGTAGACGTAGCCCAAGGGCGCATGATTTCTGATGCAGAAATTAAGGGTAGCGTTGTGCGTGAAAAACCCTACCGCCGCTGGCTTAATCAATACGGCATAACCCTATCAGACCTTATGCATGATGACGGCGATGCTCATAATAAACTTGAGCCACCAACGGATTTACCCCGCACCCACGCTCTATTTGGTTATGCAGATAAGCATATAAAGCAAGTTATTTTACCCATGGCTAGGGATAGCCAAGAACCTGTGGGTGCCATGGGGCATGACGCCCCTCTAGCGGCACTTGATACACAACCAACTAGCTTATTTGACTATTTTAAGCAACAATTTGCGCAAGTTACCAATCCCCCCATTGATCCTTTGCGTGAAGAGCTTTCCATGTCTCTCATGAACTTTGCAGGGCGTGAGCATAATATTTTAGAGCCAGGCCCTGAAAATTGTTCTATTTTGCGCTTACCGCATCCATTTCTTGACCGTAACCAAATGCTACATGTACGCATGTCCACCCGCAAGGAGGTGCAAGCTCATACCCTTGATGCCACCTTTGATTTGGTGGAGCAACCCAAAGCTGCAAAATCCATTGAAAAAAGCTTAGAAGCCATGTTCAAGGACGCAGAAAAAGCCGTGGATAATGGTGCAACCATTTTAATCATCAGTGACGCCGCAGCCAATGACAAGCGTGTGCCCATACCAAGCCTACTAGCCCTATCTGCCATGCATCATCATCTACGCCGCATAAGAAAAAGACACCTATGTGGACTGTTTGTAGAAAGTGGCGAAGCCTTTGAAGTTATGCATATGGCCCTTTTATCCGCCTATGGAGCCAGCGGTATTTGCCCATACACTGCCCTAGATACCGTAAAAACCTTGGCCGAGAGTGGAAAAATAGCCAATACTCTACCTCATCAGGCCCAAGCAAATTATATTGCGGCCCTAAAAAAAGGTATGCTCAAAGCCTTTGCCCGCCTTGGCATTTCCACTCAGCGTTCCTTTAGAAGTGGTCGCTATTTTGAAGCACTTGGCCTTAATGCTGATTTTGTTAATGAATATTTTGCTGGCACAACCTCACGCATTGGCGGCATTGGGCTTGATCACATTGCAAAAGACGCCATGGCAAGACATGGCAGTGCCTATGGCGAAAACGAACAAGCTCCAAATAAAAGCCATACCCTTTGGACTAAGGAAGGCGTGCGTGCTCTGCACGATGCCGTACGCAATAATGACGCCAAATCCTTTGAAAGATACACAAAAATCAGCGATGAACAAACTCAACCCATCACGCTACGCAGTCTTTTTGCTTGTAAAAAAGTAATCCCCATTCCTGTGGAGCAAGTGGAAGAAAGTTCCAATATAGTTAAACGTTTTGTGGGGGCAGCCATGTCCTTTGGCTCCTTAAGCAGTGAGGCCCACGAAACCATTGCCGAAGCCTGCAACGGCATTGGCGCGCGTAGCAATTGCGGTGAAGGTGGCGAAGACCCACGCCGCACCAATATTGGCGTAGACGGCAGAGATATTCGCTCACGAGTACGCCAAGTTGCCTCGGGCCGTTTTGGGGTTACAGCAACATATCTTGCCCATGCCGATGAAATTCAAATCAAAATGGCCCAAGGTGCAAAACCTGGCGAGGGAGGTCAACTGCCCGCCCACAAGGTCACAGCGGAAATTGCCTCCGTGCGTGGTACTACCCCTGGTGTTACCCTAATTTCACCGCCACCGCACCACGATATTTATTCCATTGAAGACCTAGCTCAACTTATTTTTGACTTAAAACGCATTCAACCCACTGCCTCCATATCCGTAAAGCTTGTGGCTGAGGCTGGAGTTGGCACCGTAGCCGTGGGTGTGGCCAAGGCTGGGGCAGATCAAATTCTCATTTCTGGGCATGACGGTGGCACAGGTGCATCCCCTCTTTCTGCCATGCAACATACTGGTCTTCCTTGGGAAATGGGCCTCCTAGAAGCCCATGAAGCCTTACTTGCCAATAACTTACGCCATAAAATTAAACTACGCACTGACGGTCTTATTCGCAGTGGTAAGGACATGCTCATTGCCTTCATGCTCGGGGCTGAGGAATGCAGCATTGGCACTGCCATGCTCGTAAGCCTTGGTTGTGTGATGTGCAGGCAATGCCACAAGGGTAAATGCGTTGCTGGCATAGCCACTCAAGAGCCCAAACTGCGCAATAAATTCAGCGGAACTGCCGCCCATATCCAGCGCATGTTCTTCTTTATGGCTGAGGAATTGCGTCATCATATGGCTGCCCTTGGCATTGCTAATGTGCAAGACTTAATTGGCCGTGCCGACCTTTTGGAAGCTCGGGCTGACATATCCGCGAAAGCAAAACTTCTTGATTTATCAGCATTTTTCAAATGCACCACTCGCGGACTTGCCCCATGGAAAAAGTGTGAAGATGTATTTGAAACCGAATCATTGCTAGATGCGGCTATTATGGAGCGTGCCGAACCACTGCTTGACGGAAAGCCCGTACGCTGCACCTATAATGGCACCATTATCAATACAGACAGAGCCATTGGTACCCGCCTTGCTGGTGAAATTGCCCGCCGTTTGAAAAAACGCCGCTTACCCCAGCACTCATATACAATCAACCTTTGGGGTTCTGCAGGGCAAAGCCTTGGAGCATTTTTAACCAGCGGCATAACCATTACCGTACGGGGTGACGCCAACGACTATGTAGCCAAAGGTCTAAGCGGCGGCATTGTGGTGGTTACACCTGCCCGCAAGAGCGTCTTTGTAGCCGCAGAACAAGCCATTGTTGGTAACGTGGCCCTTTATGGTGCAAGCTCTGGTGAGGCCTACTTCTGCGGCATGGCTGGAGAGCGTTTTGCCGTGCGAAATTCTGGTGCCAATGCCGTTGTAGAGGGCATGGGCGACCACGGCTGCGAATATATGACAGGTGGCGTTGTGGTAGTGCTTGGCGAATGCGGCTATAACTTTGCCGCTGGCATGAGTGGTGGTGTTGCCTTTGTATATGATAAGGACGAACGCTTCCAAAACCGTTGCAATACCGACAGCGTGGACATTGAATCCGTCAAAAGTACAGAGGATTGTAATTTATTACGCGCACTTATTGAACAGCACAATCACTATACAGGCAGTGCTAGGGCTGAGGAATTATTAAAAAATTGGGACGCCGCCCTACCACTTTTTGTAAAGGTTATGCCACTTGATTATAAGGCGGCTTTAGCAAGACAGCTTGAAGGAGCCCGCCACGGACTTGAAACTATTGCGGCGACAGAAGAAGTCTTTTTAGAAAACGACTAATTTTTCTGGGGGAAAACCTTTTCTGAAGAAAAGGTTTTCCCCCAGACCCCCTTTCCAAAAAACTTTAATGCCTAAAATATCCTGTAAGGATATTTTAGGAGTACTAATACAGCCACAATATCATTTACTACATTCAAATATATAATTTAGATTATACTAAAAATTACGTTTACCAACTAAACTACTAAAAACACCCAAAAACAAGAAAAGGCCATAAGGCCACTAAAATAAAAATACTTCAATCTCTATTTCTTTGCCCTAAATGTTTTATAATTAAGGTTATATTTTTTGAGACGTAGAGCCATAATCCTTTCTGTTAAACCAAGCATTTCAGAAGCCTTTCCAAGATGTCCCTTAGTGACTTCAAGGCTCTCAATAATACAAGCATATTCAAGCTCATCCAGACGGTCTTGTAAGGCATATCCACCCAGCGCATTGGCAATAGCTGGTTTATTGGCATTCATGGTGGGGCAAGAATTTGAGTGCAAATTGGCAGGCAAATGTTGTGGTAAAATAAGCCCGTCTTCACCCACAAGTAAGGTGGCCCGCTCCATTACATTTTGCAATTCTCTAGCATTGCCAGGCCAATCATAGCGTTGCAACATATCCACAGTGGTTAAAGAAAGGTGCACATTTAAACGCCCATTGGCGGCGGCATACTTTTCCATAAAATGCTTGGCCAAAAGTGCCACATCGCTCTTGCGCTCACGCAAAGGCGCAATGGTTATGGGAAAAACATTTAAGCGATAATATAAATCTTTGCGAAACGTCCCCTGCTCCACCATTTCTTCTAAGGAGCGATTAGTAGCCGCCACAATGCGAATATCCACTTGGCGTGTTTCCATACTGCCTAAACGCTCAAAGCGTCTATCTTGTAAAACACGCAAAAGCTTTGCTTGAATGAGCAAGCTTAATTCGCCAATTTCATCAAGAAATAACGTACCTCCGTGAGCCATTTCAAAGCGACCACGCCTTGAGCTCACAGCACCAGTAAAAGCTCCTTTTTCATGCCCAAAGAGCTCACTTTCTATGAGTCCCTCTGGCAAAGCCGCACAGTTTAAGGAAACATAAGGCTGATCAGCTCTTGGGCTTGCCGCATGTATGGCTTGGGCCGTAAGTTCTTTGCCTGTGCCACTCTCCCCACAAATAAGCACCGTGGTGCAAGATGAAGCAACTTGAGCTATTTGTGTATACACTTGTTGCATGGCTTCGGAATTGCCCACAAAGGAATGCGGGCGTGGAGCTGTATTATTAGTGACGGCGTGGCCACTTTGGATTTGCATGTAGCTTTGGCGCATCTTGGCGGCCCGTGCTAGCATGGATGCGATAATGGATAAGAGGCGGGCATCTTCTTCCAAGGTTTCGGTGGAGGCAAAAAGCCTATCCACACTCAAAGCACCCACCACCTGATCATCAAGCTTTATGGGCACACATAAAAAAGAAACTTGCTCTTTTTGTAGATTTCGTGATTGTGTGCGATTTAAAAACAACGGCTCTGTAGAGATGCTAGAAACAAGCATGGGCTTGCCCGTGGCAATAACCGTACCCGTAACCCCCTCACCGGGCTTATATTGCCCCCGTGCTTTTTCAATGGGATCAAGACCATAGGCGGTTTCTATATGCATTTCATCACCCTTAAGTGATAAAAGCGTAATACTACCACGCATCATATTAAGGTGACGGGCCATGAGTTTTAAGGCTCCGTCAAGCGTGTCTTCAATATGAGCCGCACTATCTAGTAGTTGGCTTAGTTCAAAAAGAAGGCGTAATTCATTAACGTCATTACTGGGAGTAAGAGATATACTATCGGTATCATTTGAATTTATTTCTTGTTTCATTATGAAGTCTCTTTAAAAAATATTAAACAAATAAGTAGAAAGCCTCAATAAGACTTTCTACTTATTTGTTCAAATGACTTTACAATGCCTTTTTATAAATTACAAGGCTTCATTTCCCCGCTCGCCTGTGCGGATGCGCCAAGCGTCTATAATATCAGTTACAAAAATCTTTCCGTCACCAACACTTCCTGTTTTTGCAACTTCCATTATGGCGTCAACAACTTTTTCAAGGGCTTCATCATGTACAACAATTTCCACACGATACTTAGGTAAGAAGTCCACTTGGTACACCTTGCCACGATAGTTTTCCGTATGCCCGCCTTGGCGGCCAAAGCCGCGTGCCTCGTAATAAGTCATACCATGAATGCCTAGGGCAACTAGCTTTTCCTTCACATCTTCAAGCTTGCTTGGCCTGATAGTAAGTTCAATCTTTTTCATAATATTAGTCCCCTATATAATTATATTTGATAAGCTCTTTCGTTATGTTCACTAACGTCAAGGCCAATAACTTCTGGGTCAGGGGCCACACGTAAAGGAGTAACAATTGCCACAAC
>CAYJNE010000027.1:8136-11468 GCA_964371345.1 uncultured Desulfovibrionaceae bacterium
GCACCATAACACACAGCACCACCAATAAAGCCAATTATAACTGCGGCATTCATGCCTACAAATCCAGCACCAGGGGTAATGGCCACAAGCCCTGCCAAAGCACCAGAAGCAGCACCCAAGGTTGTGGGCTTACCAATGTGCCACCATTCAAACAACAACCAACCAACAATACCAGCGGCGGCGGCCATTTCTGTAGTACCAAAGGCGTGTACAGCAAGACCATTGGCGGCAAGAGCACTACCAGCATTAAAGCCAAACCAACCAAACCAAATGAGGGCGCAACCAAGTAAAGTTAAAGGAAGATTGTGTGGGGTAAAAGACTGCCTACCCATACCCATACGAGCACCAAGCTCGTGCGCAGTGGCAAGGCCAGCGGCGGCAGATGCCATATGCACAACAGCACCACCAGCAAAGTCAACGGCACCCATTTTGGCCATCCAGCCACCACCCCAAACCCAGTGAGCCATGGGGGAATATACAAAAATTAGCCATAGGCATGAAAAAAGCATCATGGCAGAAAAGCGCATTCTTTCAGCATATGAGCCAGAAATAAGAGCTATGGTAAGCACAGCAAACATGCACTGAAAAAGCATAAAGAGCATATGCGGAATATTATCCACAGGGCCTGCATCAAGGCCTACTCCATTTAACATTACAAAGGAAAAATCCCCAATAAGGCCACCAATATCTCCGCCAAAAGCTAGAGAGTAGCCACACACAAACCAAAGCAAGGGTATAATACCCATGAGTGCAAAACTATGCATGCACGTAGAAAGCACGTTTCTTGAGCGTACAAGGCCGCCATAAAATAGGGCAACCCCTGGGGTCATGAGCATCACAAGTGCGCTACAAATCATGATAAAAGCTGTGTCTGCTGCGTTCATTTTTTTACTGTCCTCCAATTTCTGAACATAATTTGGGAGATTACAAGCTCAACCATCTGAGTATGTCTCCGTGAATGTTCCCTTAGAGCACAGACTGTGCCAAAATATGAATTGTCATTTTAATTATTTGTATTTTTTATATTTTTTAGACAAAAAGGAAGACAATACAAGAAAATCACCCCAATAAAAAACAACAAAAAAGTATATTTTAGGCAAAACAGCGTTTTACAAAATTACATTTTTGTTGTTTTAATCAAAGTAAAACAAAAGCACTATTTTTAATGATTTTTATGGAAAATCTTTAATTTAAGCGGGGATTAACTCTAAAAAGGTGATTTCTGGTGGTGCACCAATGCGCAAGGGTGGGCCCCAATAGCCAGTGCCGCGGCTTACATAAAGTTGTGTATTTTGCACTTTATAAAGCCCGTGAATGTAGGGTTGCACTAAATCAGTTACATATGTCCATGGAAAAAGCTGTCCACCATGCGTATGCCCTGAGATTTGAAGGTGATAGTCAGTTTCTACAGCTTCGTAGATACTTTGTGGCTGGTGGGCTAGCAAGACTTTAATATCGCCCTCATTGCTACCTTCTTGGGCCAAAGTGGGGCTTGAAATATGTGCAGACATACGAGGAGCGTTAATATCCGCCACACCGCACATAAGCAATCTTTTGCCTTGCCGCTCAATTACTCTGTGTTCATTTTGTAAATTGATGAGTTTAAGCCTATCCACCTCCTCAAGCCAAGGCTCAATGCCAGTATAATATTCATGATTACCGCTTACAAAGTACTTGCCATAAGGGGCCACAAGGTGGCGCAAGGGGTCCATTTCTTCACGTACATGCGAAGGGTAGCTATCAGATACATCACCAGTAACGACCACAGTATCTGGCTTAAGGCTGTTAATTTTTTCCACAATTTTTTCAAGGCGGCTAATGGGTGCGGGGCTATTAATGTGCAAATCTGTAATCTGCACAATGTTAAAATTATGAAAAGCCTTGGGCAAATTATGCACTGGCACTTTAATATGCTTAACTTCTGGCATACCCATGGCTTCACTTAGGCCATAGCCCACAAAGGCAGAGCTTGCCACAACCACCCCAGCACTGAGGGAGTTTTGTAAAAATAAACGCCGACTTATATCAGGTGGTGAGCTTTCTTGACTTTGCGCAGCTTTAGTTTTTTTGCGGCGGCCCACAAGCCATTTGCCAAATAAAAATACATCCTTAGCCATGGTTACTACAGCAAATACTGACAAAGAACCTATGAGAATATAAGAAGCAAAAAGGCTTACATCAAGCCATAGCGGAACCACATCCCCAAGCTTGCTAATTTGGCGCACTTCGTAGCGTATGGGCATGTTAAGCATGGGTAAATAACACAAAACATAGGCCAAAAATCTCTTCCAACCCCGTAAAGAGGTGGGGCGCACAAGGCGCAAGCTTATGTAAGAACAGCCAATAAATAACACTGCGGTAAACATGAGGAAAAATTTCATATGTAGGCTTTCTAAAAACTTAAATATGACAAAAATCAACCCAACAGCCACAATTGCGCTTACAATCTTTGCAGATTTAGAGGGTAATAACTTAGAAAATATCATTTTTTGTTCCACTATATATTACGGCATAAGCCCATAATCCCAAACTCTATACCAGTCGCCAGCGTGCCCAATTCCTGCAAACTCAATACAAGCATTTGTTTGTCCCCCAGCTTGCAAAAGCTCCTTGCAATATCGAGCCTGTGAGGAAGGTGGCATAGTTTTATCCCCTCCACTGCTCACATGCAACTGAGGTATATTTTTTACTAAATGCACGATATCCACTGGGTTTAGCGAGCCATGTAAAGGGCTTACCTTATGCCAATTTGTCCACGTTACATGGTCAAGAAGCCCAGCCACGCTACCTAAAAATGCAACGTCTCTACGCTGTGCCGCAACTAACACTGCCGCCCCACCACCACCAGAATAACCCACAATGGATAGGCTCTCAGCCCCTGTATATTCCTTGGCTTTGCTTACGGCCTCATTTAGTGCGGTTATGACTTCTGGAGCAAGGCGGTGGCTTGTCCAAAATTTTTGGGCACACATACGCATGTCGCCCTCCTTAACATACTGACACGGCCTTGCAAGATATAACACTGCCGCATCACTTGGGTCATATTGGGCAAGCTCGCGGGTAATATTATCTGCGGGGGTGGGATTTTTAGAAGGCCGATTGCGGTTAACCCATGTGAAGCCGTCACCTTCAATATATATATGTAGTGATTTATTATCACCCCGCGCGGGGCGCAAAAGTCCATAAAGCGTAAAGGTAGATGTATGGTACTTTTGTACCTTAAATTCACCTTGCAAAACTTCATGAATATTTTTTTGCGCACTATAGCCACCGCTTGAGACGCAAGCACTAAGCAACAAACAATAAATACAAAGATAGATTATTTTTTTCAT
>CAYJNE010000027.1:11568-12878 GCA_964371345.1 uncultured Desulfovibrionaceae bacterium
ACAAATTTACCACTATAGGGTTTTAGCGGTTCCTTACCGTGCAATTTGCACTGAGCAATGTAATCATCCACCGCACCTTCAAAAGCCACACGCAATTCTTTTACACTTTGACCTTCAAAAGTTACAATATCATTTATTCCTAAAATGCGCCCAAACAGGCAATCTTCTTCATGATTATATTCAACAGTTCCAATGTATTCTTTATAATTTAATGCATTCATAGGCGTTTTTTTAGTACAAACCTTCTCAATAAAATTTAGCGGCCTTAAAGCCTTACCCTTACTGGTGCGATGTATAGCCAAAACCACACCGTCCTTAGCGTACTTAACACGGCTTCCATTTTCCTCTGTAATAACAACGCCTACGTCACGTAAAAAATTTTCTGAATCTTTACGAAATTGACGCCGCAAACCTGGAGTTGAAAAAACATCCTTTAATATTTTTTGACTGCTCATAAATTTATAGTATCATCAAATAGTATCAAACACAAGTGTTTTTTTGCGACTACTTTACGTTAAAAATACCTATTATCATTAACATAAAAAATTATTTTATATAATTAGCACTAAAAAAATCAAATGATATTTACATTTTCCATATATGTAGATACACTTTAGTGTCAAAAAAATTTATGACAATGGCTATGGAAATATAGATCAATTACACATTGATTTTATCAATGAGGAGGTAATATGAAAAGACGTGCCTTCCTGAAAATGTCCTGCTGTCTCGGGGCCGGATTCATGTTGTCCGGCCTGGGCTTGGATGTCTCTCAGGCGCAAGCATTTGCTGTAGATATGAAGCATATGGATGCTGTCAAATCTGCTAAGCAAAGCACATCTGTCTGTTGTTACTGTTCCGTTGGCTGCGGCCTTATCTGTAGTACAGATACAAAAAGCGGAGCAATTATTAATATCGAAGGTGACCCAGAACACCCCATTAGCGAAGGTTCCCTTTGCTCCAAGGGTGCTGGCATCATACAAACCACCAAGCTCAACGAGCATCGCTTACTTAAGGTGCAATACCGCGCCCCTGGTAGTGACAAATGGGTGGAAAAAGATTGGGATTTTGCAGTTGACCGCATCGCACGCTTAGTGAAGGCAGAGCGTGACAAGTCCTTTATAACCAAAAATGCCAAAGGACAGGTAGTCAACCGTCTAGATACAGTTTCGCTTATGGGTACATCCAACGTACTTAGCGAAGAGTGCTGGACAACAACACAATGGGCACGCGGGCTTGGTTTGACTCACATAGATCACCAAGCACGGGTCTGACACGGCCCCACTGTACCGGCTCTGGCAGAGTCGTTC
>CAYJNE010000028.1:0-2562 GCA_964371345.1 uncultured Desulfovibrionaceae bacterium
TGCCTTATTGCCAAGCAAGCCCACAAAAAATCTAAAGAGGCTTGCTTAGGTGGCACAAACCCCCTATCGGGGTTTGTCGTCAGTCTGACAGCGTTGCTCTCTTGGGGCAACGCTTTTTTAATGTGGGGTAAGAGTGGACTATAGCAATTCTCGTATATTTAAAGCAGAAGAGTTTATTTCAAGCGAAGATGATTTTTTACGCCTAGATAATCCACGCCCTTTTGGTTTAAGTGGTCACTTACGGGTGCGCAATGAAGCCTTAACCTTGCGAGCTTGCCTTGACTCATGCCTGCCTTTTTTGGATGAACTCATTGTTACCTACAATGACTCTGACGATAATACAGAAGAAATATTGCTTGAATATGCCGCTAACTATCCACATAAAATACGCCTTTATTGGTATCCATTAGAGTGGGGCATGTGCCGTGGCAAGATGCAACTAAGGCCACTTGGGCACTTGGCGCAGTTTTGTAATTTTGGATATGTTAAGGCCAAATACCAATACTATATGAAAATTGACGGCGATCAGGTGTATTTTACTGATAAAATGTTATTTATTAAGCAAATGCTACATAAATATACTACAAATACTCCTATCAAAATTAGCGAGTTTGACACAAGTGAAGCAAATGCTTTTTATGAAAAAACCATTGCTAAAGCTTGCGCACGCACCCAAGATTATAGTTTTGTTTTGGGAGGGCTTGAGGTTTGGTATAATAAAAATAATGATGAATTATGCGTTTATACTACACAAAACTTGGACGAAAAATCACTTTTTAATGGATTTTCTGGGGATACGTTTATCATTTGCCCAAGTTCTAAACAAAGGTATACTATGCAAGGGGATTATTATGAAACTTTTTCACTTGCTGATACCAAGTTACTATCCTTAGGGCTGGTGTGGGTTCATTTAGGATTTGTAAAGCAAAGAAAGCATTTTGAAAATAGTTCTGTCATTCCATTACAAATGGCACATAGTTTATCTTGGGATGACGTTTATGAAAGGGTAAATGTAAAACCCACACAAAATAAAAAAGTGCATAATTTATACAGAAATTTGGGCCGCCAGTTTTGGGATAGGGATGTCCCAACATATCTTACAAAAGAATTTTATGAACAGTATTTTGTAGATATGTTGGTTTTAATTCGTAAGTATTTTTAGAGTATTATAAAAAACCCCTAATCCTAGTTTGCAAAGGATTAGGGGTTTAATATTAAAGATTATGTCTATATTACTTCTTTTTATTCATGGCATTAGCTAGGGCCATGCCAAGGCTTCCAAGGCCGCTGTCTTGTGAGGCGGCGGCGTGTTCTTTCCAAGAATTATCATCCTCAGCCTTAGTGCCTTCTGGGGCAAGACCAATGCGGCGTGCGTCTTTATCCACATTTTGGATGATTAGCTTTACACTTTGGCCTTTTTCAAGCTTACTAAGCTCGGCGGCATTTTCAGCATTTTTAATGACTGCATGGGGCAAAAGACCTGTGATACCAGGAGCAAGGTTTACGAAAAATCCAAACTTAGCCTGACTTTCCACAATACCTTCAACTAAACTACCCACACTAAATTTTTGTGTAACTTCAGCCCATGGATCGCCTTCGGCATCACGCATGGATAGGGAAACACGGCGGTTTTCAAGGGAAATTTCCTTTATTTTAACCGCAACATCATCACCCACGGCTAGCATTTCTTCAGGTTTATGTACTCTTTTTACAAATGACATTTCAGATACATGCACAAGGCCGTCAATGCCAGGTAGTATGGTCACAAAGGCTCCAAATGGCGTTAAACGTGCCACACGGCCTTGCACAACTTCACCCACCTTGAGGCGGTCTTCTGCTGTGGCCCAAGGGTCGCCTTCGGCTTGCTTGCGGGATAGAGAAATCCTAATTTGCCCCTTGGGGTCTGTGCTAATGGAAAGCACCTTAGCTCTTACAGGGTCACCTGGGCTAACCACTTCGTCTGCATTGCCAACCCTTGACCATGATAGCTCAGAAATATGTATCATACCTTCAACGCTTGGGGCTATTTCCATAAAGGCACCAAATGGGGCTAGGCGAGTGATGTGGCCTTCCACAGTATCGCCTTCTTTTAGGTTCTTTAATAGTTCCTCAATGGCCTCTTTACGGTCACGTTCAATAAGGGTACGGCGTGATACAATAATATTGCGCCCATTACTTTCCACGCGAGTTATGAGAAATTGCGTGGTTTTGCCCACAAGGTCATCGGCTTCGCTACCAGCAAAATAATCAATTTGACTACCAGGACAAAAGGCTCGTTTGCCAAGCACTTCTACGGTATATCCACCCTTACAGGTGGCGGTGATTTTGCCATCCACGGGAATACCAGCTTCACACGCATCTTCAAGGGCCGCAACGCCGCCACCACTCATGGAGCGTGAAAGACGCACTTCATGGGCATTAACATTAATAACCCAAGCTTCAATACTATCACCAATGCCTGCCATGACCTCGCCCTTGGCATCTATGAGGTCGCTATGTTCCATAACGCCGTCCACTTTAGTACCAACGTCTAGGAACACATTTTCGCCGCTAATGGCAATG
>CAYJNE010000028.1:2662-12277 GCA_964371345.1 uncultured Desulfovibrionaceae bacterium
GCCGTCCACTTTAGTACCAACGTCTAGGAACACATTTTCGCCGCTAATGGCAATGATTTTACAGCTGATTTTTTGACCAGTGGATATTGCTGGCGTATCAGTGCTGTGTGACTCAAGAAGGGATGCAAAATCCTCTTCCATGTCCACAGTTACATTTTGTTCTTGGTCCATATTCATTAAAAACTCCTCTACCTTATATAAATTTTTTTATGTACATTACTTTTCAGGGTCTTGATTGCATTCAATCGTGAGGTACAAATCCCCTTGCCACTTGCCAACTTTTTTCCCAAGACCGCGTAAACGTATGGGTTTTCCTACTACAAAATCCTTGGGTAACACTATTTCAATGGTGCTTACCTCTTCAGAAAGACCTTGCCTAATTTGCAAGCGAACTTTTGCACCCGCAAAAAGGGCCGAAGCCGGAAGCTTGATGCTTTGTTCCTCATCTATCTGATGCCTAAACCAACCCATAATTTTGCCAGAAAAATTATTGGCAAAATGTGACAAATTATTGCTTGGGCCAAGATCAACTTCAACCGTAGGGGGAGTTTTTGGTTCTGGTTGTGGTGGTGGAGGCGGAGGAGGGGGTGGTTTTGGTGCTCCGTTTTCAGGTGTCGCTTGTTTGTTCACTTCACTGTAAATATCTTCAAACACTCGCCTTGCAAATGGATCGTGCAAGAGGTCACGTAGGACGTCTTCCTTAGCATAAGCGGCAGAAGCTGCACGTTGGCGATTTGCTTGGGCTTTGGTTTTGGGCTCTTCTTTTTTTTGCTCTTGTTCTTTTTTAGTACTGGTTTTAGTGGTTTTTTGTTGTTCTTTACTTGCTTTTTCTTGAGCTTTCTTTTCAGTTTTTGGCTTTTGTTCTTCTTTTTTAGGCTCAGCTTTTGTTTTTTTATCTTCTTTTTGAGTGGCTTTTGCTTTTTCTTCAGTCTGTAAAACTTGAGATAAGGCGACATAGGCCTCATTTAGACGCTTAAATTGAGAGCTTGCATCCGCAACATCTGGGTTTAAGTCAGGGTGCAATTCAAAAGCCCTTTTGCGATAGGACTTTTTAACCTCTTCAAGAGTGGCATCGCTGTTGAGCAATAAAATTTCATAGCACTCTTGCAGGCTTATTTGGCGTCTTTTTTTCATAATTGATTAAAATAACTTATTTTAATAATGCTTTTGCTTGTGTTTTTGCATCACTTGCCGTTAAATTGTGTTCTCTAAGGTATTTTTCGCCTTCCTTAACAAAATCTTTATGCATAACGTCATGTTTTATGCCAGGGCAAAAATCTTTGGCTAGGTGTAGGCTTTGGTCATCTATCATATTTCCGCGAAAATATGGCCACGCACGGCAAATATCGGGCTTGCCTTCGTGGACGGAGCAACCCTTGCCCTCTTCAAAAAAAATGCAAAAATTATCTTCACCAATGCGTACATTTAGCTTGCCATTACGCATTACCCCGTATTTATTGCAAAACTCATCGGGGGTTAAGCTTAAATGTGCACAAATTCTCTCTAAGTCCTTAGGGCTTACGATAATTCCGCCTGTGCCTTCGCAACAATGCCCGCACATCTGGCAATCAAATATTGCAGTACTCATTTAAATTTCTAAAAGCCTTTTATGTTCAATTTTTATGCATAAATCTTCAATAACTTTAATGCCTTGAGCTGCCAAAAGTTCTCCAGCTTCGGGGGAGTGAATGCCAAGTTGCATCCAAAAGCATTGTGGCTTCCAATCAAGCTCTAAAACTTCTTGGGCATGGCCCAAACAATAAGGTGACGCCCTAAAAACATTTATAATATCAACTGGTTCAGGTAGAGAAGCCATGTTTTTATATGTGGGCAGGCCCCAAACATTGGTGCGTACAGGGTGTACAGGATATACAGTATAGCCCGCAGCCAAAAGATAACGCCCAACCATATCTACAGGTTGGCCAGCTTTATCTTTTGCTCCAATAATTGCTATTATTTTAGCATCTTGTAGAATTTTTTTTAGTGTCCCATCCAAGAACATGCATACTCCCCACAACTGGCGATGAAATATATATAAAGTTTAAAAAAAACGCAACTTTTTTGATTTTTAAGCCTTGGTAAACTTTGAATGTTTTATGTATTGCAAGATTTGATGTAAAATATTAGCCTGTGCAAGCAGTTTAAAGAAATATTACAAGAGGAATAATCATGACTAAAGCATTGCAACGTATTGAAATGCTACCTAAAGATGAGATGAATCGCAGGCACGAGCTTTGCCGCACACTTTGCCGTGACCTAAGTCCAGATGCCAGTGGCTTATTAGTATTTTCACGCTTGAATATTTATTATTTAACGGGAACATTGGGTGACGGGCTTTTTTGGCTACCCATGCAAGGTGAGCCCATACTTTTTGTGCGCAGGGCAGTGCCACGCACGCACGTGGAAAGCCCACTACATAATGTAAAATTATTTGATACATTTGAGGATATTATAGAACATTGCACCGAGTATGATGTCAAACTTGGGCCAAAAATTGCCGTAGAAATGGGGGCCGTACCTTGGGATATGGCTACCGCAATACAAAAAAGCTTTGTGGGGCATAGCTTTATAAATGGTGATACAGTTTTAGCCAAGGCTCGTTCTCGCAAAAGCTTGTGGGAACTCAATAAAATGTGCATTGCTGGAGAGCGACACCACAAAGCCCTTTATGAAATTTTACCGCAATATTTTAAGGTGGGTATGAGTGAATATGAAGTGGCTCGCCTATCTTGGGATGTGTTTTTTGAGCTAGGGCACGGGGGCATAAATCGCATGGGTAATTTTGGCGAAGAATGCTTTTTGGGCCACATAGCCGCAGGGGATAATGGTAATTATCCCAGTCATTTCAATGGCCCTTTGGGTTTAATGGGTGAGCATCCTTCCGCGCCATATATGGGCAATGCCAACATAATTTGGAATAAGGGTGAGTTGCTTGCCCTTGATATTGGATTTACCCTTGAAGGATATCATACCGATAAAACACAAGTTTATTTTGCAGGAAAGGCCAAGGATATGCCAGATAATGTACGCCGTGCTCACGATGCCTGCATTGAAATACAAGCCAGAGCAAGTGAGGCCCTTAAAGTGGGGGCCATACCCTCAGCAATTTGGGCTGATGCCGTAAAAAGGGCAGAGCAACTGGGCATAAGTGAAGGATTTATGGGCCTTAACCTAAATAAAGTACCCTTTTTGGGGCATGGTATTGGCCTTGTTATTGATGAATACCCAGTGCTTGCAAATCGTTTTGATGAACCATTGCAGGAACATATGACCATAGCTATTGAACCCAAGGTGGGCTTGCCAGGTATTGGAATGGTGGGTGTTGAAAATACCTTTGTAGTAACGCCAGAGGGTGGAAAATCCATCACTGGACAAGACTTTGAAATCATTTGTGTGGAGTAATATATGTCTTTTTCAGCCGAGCAAATACCAGCCGAAGAATTGCGTTTGCGCCATAAAAAATGCCGTGAATTACTACAAAAAGTAATGCCAAAAGCTCAGGGTTTATTAGTATTTTCACGTACAAATATCTACTATTTAAGCGGAAGTCGTGCCAATGGTATGTTGTGGCTACCCATGGAGGGAGAGCCAGTGCTCCTTGTGCGTAAAGGGGAAAATAGGTGCCGCTTAGAAAGCACCCTTAACCACATGGCAACCTTTAAGTCTTACTCTAACATTCCTGAAATTTGTATCGGTTTTGGAGCTCCCTTGGGAGCGTGCATTGCCGCGGAAATGCAGGCTTTACCGTGGTCTTTGGCCCAGATGTTAAAAGACCGCTTAAAGGGTATTGAATTTGTGGCTGGCGATAATATTCTTAACGAAGCCCGCTTTATAAAAACTGCTTATGAACTTGAAATATTAAAAGAAGCAGACGCGCTTCATGCTCAGGCCTTAAGCGGGGCTTTAAATATGCATTCAGCGGTCTTAGAAAATGATAAAGTAATACTTGAACAGTCGCCAAAAAATATAGCTGTTGGAATGACAGAGCGTGAAATTTCCCATGTGTTATGGCGTAATTTTTTTGCCCTTGGGCATGGTGGAATGTTGCGTGTGCATGGGGTTTTGCAAGAGACATTTTTAGGAAAAATTGCCATTGCTGAAAACGCTTTATATCCTTCACCTTTTAGTGGGGGTATGGGTCTTGTGGGCGAGCACCCCTCCATGCCATTTATGGGTTATGCTGGTAGTGTGTGGAAAAAAGAACAAGTATTATCAATGGATACGGGGTTTGTTCATAAGGGTTATCATAGTGCGTCCTTTGTAACTTGTTTTTCAGGAAGTAATTTACCCCAAATTGTACGCCAAGCTTATGATTGTTGCTATGAAATATTGGTTAATATTAAGGAAAATATAAAGAACGCACAGGCCCTTAGCTCTGCTTGGAGTGAGTCTCGCACCATAGTTAAGAAATATGGTTTTGATGAAGAATTTCTGGGTATTACAGGTAATAAAGCTCATGCGTTAGCGCAAAGCATTGGCCTTAATCTGGATGAAGGAGTTGTGATAAGCATGGATGAGGGTAATTTTAAGCCAGTCACGCATACTGTGTTTAGCGTAAACCCTATGATTGCTTTACCTTCTTTTGGAATGGTTGGCATAAGGCATAGCTTTGAGATTGATGAGAACGAAAATATTTTGGCTTTTGACGGTTTAGATGTCAAAAAAGACATAATATGCATTGATTGTTAAGGAATCACTAATTTAAATATTTTCTCTACAATCTGCACTTTGGCATAGCAATTTAGTTACTTCAAGCAAGTTGGTTTCCGTTCCAAAAAGATATAAAATATCACCAGCTTGTAGAACTGTGTCCGTTGGAGGAGAAGGAATCATGGCCTTGCCTTGCTTAATGGCAACCAAGGTCACGTTGTATTTCTTACCAAGCTCTGATTCAATAAGGTCTTTGCCTTGAAAGATGCTGCCTTCATCCAAGCGTACCGCATACACGTTTACTTGGGAGAACTGCTCAAAAAATTCATCTATTTCAATACGTTTTTGCGGCGCACTTCGTAGCATGGAATAGTTTTCTTGACGAATGGCATTTACTAGTGCGTCAATATCCTGCTTGGGTATCATGTATTGGTATAGAACACGCGAAAATACCTCAATGGAAGACTCAAATTCCTCAGCTACCACGTCAGAAGCCCCAAGTCTATGCAGGATGTCTACCTCCGCCAAGAAGCGTGAGCGTGCGATAATGCGTATATTGGGGTTGAGTTTCATGGCCTCTGCCACAATAGCCTGAACTGCCGCTGGATCTGATATAACAATGGCCAAAACTTTCGCTTTAGTGATTCCCATGTGCTCAAGCACGGCTGGGCGAGAAGCATCGCCATATAATATGGGTTCTTCGTCTTGATATTTACTCACAGTTTCTGGGTTCATTTCTAATATTTCGTAAGGTATAGAGCAATCTCTAGCAGCACGGGCTAGGTGTTGCCCGCTTATGCCAAAGCCTACAATTATAAGGTGATTTTTAAAATTACTTTTTTCACCATGTATTTCATCTGAAATAAGTTCTTCTTTTCTTCCTAGGTAAACATTGACTTTTTTGGCAATGGTTGGCGCAATATACATAAGCACAGGCGTAAGTAGCATGGTGATAATGCTTATGGCCAAAAAGTTTTGGTATCTTTCAGCATTAAGCATACCAGCATCAAGGCCTGCGCCAGCCAAAACAAACGAAAATTCACCAACTTGGGCAAGAGTAAGAGCTACTGTGATAGCCGTATGTAGGGGATATTTTTGAATAAGCACTGCTGGCAATACTAGTAAGGTCTTAATAATAATAAATAATACAGTTAAAATAAGAATGTTGCCCAAATTAGATATTAAAAAGTCCACATTGAGTAACATGCCCACAGAAATGAAGAAAATACTCATAAATACATCACGATAGGGCATAATATCGGAAACGACACTCATGCTATATTCGGAGCGGGCCAAAAATAGCCCCGCCAAGAATGCACCAAGGGAAAGTGAAAGCCCAAGCCATGAAGTGAGTAAGGCAAGGCCTATGCAAAATACAAGCGTGGTTAAGAGCAAAAGCTCGCTAACTCTTGTACTTACAATGGTCGCCATTAAGCGGTGTAACCCATAGTGCACAAAAAGCACCACAGCCCCAAGCACAAACACAACCTTACCAACGGCAAAAAATGCATCTGTGGGTGTTGGGTCAATTTGTCCGCTAAGTAGGGGGATAAGCAAGAGCATAGGAGCTATCATAATGTCTTGGAACACAAGAATTGCTAGGGTCAAACGGCCTGTGGGGGTATTGGTGGTACCTTTTTGTTGCAAAAAGCGTAAAACAATGGCCGAGGATGATAGAGATACCAAACATCCAACAAAAATGGCCATGCTCACACTTTCATTCAGTGCAAAAACATAAACCAGCATCACTGTGGCTATGGTTAGGCCAATTTGCAGGCTACCGCCTAAAAATACTGGTCTTTTAAGTCGAGCAAGCGCGTCTCCAGAAAGTTCCATACCAATGGTAAAAAGTAAGAGTGCAACGCCAAGCTCTGATAAAACGTTAATGGCTTGCATGTCATCCACGACGCCGAGCAACGAAGGCCCGCATAGCACTCCAGTAAGCAAAAAACCCACAGTTGCGGGAATGCGGATGCGTGTGCAAACCACATTCACAATAATGGATATGATAAATATGATAGTTAGCTCAGTAAGCAGTGGTGGAACATGCATAACACACCTTAATTATTGTAATAAATGTTATAGATGATTTTACGATGAATTTAATTTTTTTGCAATAAAAGTCTTGCTTGCCAATATGCATGTAAGAGGGTAAATGTGCGCAGAGCAAATTATACAAAATCTTGCTGCTAGTAAGAATTTTTTGGAGTTTTTTATATATGTCGATTACTAAACCGCACCATGCGGAGTGTCACTGTGACGATATTACCAAGCGTTTTGCGGCGGGTTTTCAACGCTTTCAAAAACATTGGTTTTGCGCAGAGCATAATATTTACGCAGACTTACAAGAAGGTCAACATCCTTTGGCTCTTGTTATTGCTTGTTCTGACTCACGCGTGGATCCTGTTATGTTAACCGATAGTCACCCTGGTGAAATGTTTGTTGTGCGCAATGTGGCAAACCTTGTTCCGCCATATGCACCAGATAGATATTTCCACGGTGTCAGTGCGGCCCTTGAATATGCCGTGCGTCATCTAAAGATTAAAAACATTATTGTTATGGGCCATTCCAACTGCGGGGGCATACACGCTTTTATGGAAAAACCCAGCGAAGACGATGAATTTATTGGCGTTTGGATGCAAATTATTAAAAGGGCCAAGGAAGTGGTGGAAGTTTTATACGCTGATGCTACAGAAGATGAGCTTGCCCATGCTTATGAACAGTGGGGCATACGTGTTTCCTTAGAAAATTTGCTTACCTTCCCTTGGATTCGTAAAGGTGTGGATTCAGGCGACATACATTTGCACGGTTGGTACTTTGACCTGCACGATGGCAAATTATTGCGCTATGACGATGATACGGACGATTTTATACCCATTGTAGATAGTTGCCCCACAGAAGGGTAAATTATAATATACTCAAAATAAAAAATCCCGTAAGCTGCGAACAACTTACGGGATTTTTTATTTACACATTGTCATCAAATCTCTTTACCCTGAAATGACAACCGCCTCTGCCTGTGCGCTCAGTAAAGTCTTGGTGATAGTCCTCCGCTGCAAAAAATGGCGGGGCGGCGGATATTTCTGTAGCCACTTCAAGGCCTTGCTTGAT
The DNA here is from genome assembly GCA_964371345.1 of uncultured Desulfovibrionaceae bacterium. Lineage (GTDB taxonomy): Bacteria > Desulfobacterota > Desulfovibrionia > Desulfovibrionales > Desulfovibrionaceae > CAYJAD01. The sequence continues at coordinate 10,424 of CAYJNE010000028.1, forward strand.
TAAAATATCCACAAGCTTTTCAGACGTTTTACGCTGAGCTTCATCAGTATAAAAAATCACACTGCGGTATTGTGTGCCCACGTCTGGCCCTTGGCGGTTAAGCTGAGTGGGGTCATGTATTTCAAAAAAGAACTTTGCCAGAGTTTCAAAATCAATTTTTTCAGGATCATATTCAACTTTTACAACCTCAGCATGGCCCGTGGTGCCCGTGCAAACGGCCTCATAAGTGGGGAAGGGCGTTTCACCACCCATATAGCCAGATACCACGCTCAAAACGCCAGGCAGCTTTGAAAATCCATCTTCCACACCCCAAAAACATCCACCGCCAAAAAAGGCTGTGGACGGGGCTTTGGCACCTTCAATAAACTTCATGGAAATGGAATTTACACAATGGCGCACATTTTTATCTGTAAAGCCTTCGCCTTCAAAAACATGCCCCAAATGCCCGCCGCAGTTGGCACATACAATCTCAACCCGCCTGCCGTCTGCATCGGGCAAGCGCAATACTGCACCAGCTACAGCATCATCAAAGCTTGGCCAACCGCAGTTGGAGTTGAATTTATCCGTTGAGTGATAAAGCGGTGCGTCACATTGACGGCACACATAAAGCCCCTTGGCTTTATTGTCATTATATTCTCCCGAGAAGGGGGCTTCGGTGCCCTTATGAATGATAACTCGTTCTTCCTCGGGGGTAAGTTCATTTAATTGCATCTTGCGTGTGCCCTCCTTTGCCAAGGCGGATGTAGTTAATATAGTGAAACACATTAAAAACATAGAGATTTTTAAAATATTTTTCATAATGCTCCTTTGTTTTTGGCATTTCATAGTAAATTAGTATTAATTACTGATAAGTCAAGAGAGGGCAGAGGGATTTGTTGTGAAAGGGGGATTATATTAAAGATGTATAAGGCTTTATGAAAAAATATTATTCAAAAACAGACTTTGCATTTTTCTTAACCATGCTTCTATCTAAGTCTTCGCAGGTTAATCCTTTTTTATTTCTGATAGATAGGTCTGATTTTTTAATGAATGGCTTTAAGTCGTGTTCCCATTGGGACATCACAGCGTGATGCATAAATGTATTACCAGCTTTATCCACGGCTTTGAAATTGATTCTATTAATGTACCGTCTGGCTAGGTGGTAGCAGTCCTCACAATCTAAATATTGTGCAAGGTGATGGGCAAGGGTTATTTGATGATCGCCAGTAGAATGTAAATCAAAATGCATATTTATATTAATTTTACCATATTCAATAAATGTATCCATTTCTGCAAAACGATGGGCGTTAAATGTGGTAGTTAAAAAGCTTTGCACAAAAAAGCTTTCAAAATTTTCTTCATGGTGAATTGTATACGCATTTTTTATTTCGTTAAATGTATCTTCAAAATATTTTAAGAAGTTACTTTTTTTAGGAATTTTTTGCGCAATGACTTTGCACAAACTTTCCTTAGAACTCCACATTTGCACTGCTTGCTCTGCTGGTAACTCTTCCACCTCTTTGGGTGGTTCCTTCTCACTGGATATTGTTTTGATGATTGTATTAGTAATTTTAATGACTTGTTCGTTTTTACAATGCTTAACAACTTTTACATATTGTTTTACTATGCTCAAAAACTTCTTGCTTGATTTTAGTTTGCCAAATTGATTTTCCACAAATGCTAGCAATAACTTAGCTAATTGCGGCAGTTCTTCATAAGTAGTATCTTGTTTTACAAAATTTAAGATGCTTTCCAGTTCTTTAGAATTATCATATGCTTGGCGCAAATCAGCTTCACTAGTTTTCACAAGCGATATTAACTTATTCCATGTGGCACTTTCTTTAGATTCTGAATTTGTATCATTATTTGCTAAAG
>CAYJNE010000029.1:0-8972 GCA_964371345.1 uncultured Desulfovibrionaceae bacterium
CGCAAGCTCGTTCGCAATGACAAAGGCAGAAAGGCCATTTAAGGATGCATCTCTGCCTTAGCAATCCATACGCACTAAGTTCAACGATGAGAGAAAGTAGAGGGCAAAACGCATTGACTTACATACTTTTTCTTATTAATAAAAGTGCAACTTTTTAGGAGTAAGTATGCAAATAACTATCAGAAATGAAAAAGAAAGTGATTTTAAGCGTGTGGAAGAAGTGGCAAGGGATGCCTTTTGGAATTTGTACTTTCCTGGTGCGCATGAGCACTTTCTAGTGCATATCATGCGTAGTCATGAGGATTATATTAAAGAATTAAGTTATGTTATAGAAGTGGACGGGCAAATACAAGGGGCCATATTCTATACGCATTCTAAAATTATCTTGCAGGACGGTGCAGAATTTAAAACTATTAGCTTTGGGCCTGCTTTTATTTCCCCTCATTTGCACAGGCAAGGGCTTGGCAAAAAACTTATTGAGCACTCCATTGAAGCCGCCAAAAAAGCAGGGCATAGGGCCATTATAACGCTTGGTTATCCTTATCATTATGCTCCTTATGGTTTTGTGGGGGCTAAGGCTTATAATATTTCCATGCCTGACGGTAAATTTTATAAGGGCTTGCTAGCCTTGCCTTTGCAAGAATCTGCCCTTGATAGTTTACAAGGTTATGCCGTTTTTTCTGATGTATTTGAAGTGGATGCGGCAGATGTTGAAGCTTACGATAGTAGTAATTTTGCCTACAAAGAAAAGAAGGTTGAGCCAAGCCAGGCTGAATTTGAAAAGTCTTGCGCTGAGCTTGATGAATAAGCGTATGAGCTAGGCATAATTTTGACAAAATTTTGCAAAAATATTAGCGTGACTTTATAAACAATAATCGCTTGCATTAAGTGCAGCTACTAACGAGGTCGCTATGAAAAATTCTGCCAGTTTAATCATTGCTTTGGGTATTTTTTTGGGGCTTACAAGCCTTGGTTGCTATATTAGTGAGGGCATTCTTGGTATAAGTGCCGCCCAGCGTACTGTGGTGGTCAAGGGCCTTGCAGAAAAAGAAGTGCTGGCTGATAATGTGGTTTGGCCTGTGGTTTTTAGAGCCAATGCCACAAGCCTTGATGAATTGCATATGACTATTGCCGCAGCCAATACTAAGGTGCGGGATTTTTTGTTAAAAAATGGTATCAGCCAAGATGAAATTACCATTATGGCCCCCACCATTGAGGACAAAAACCTCTATTCATCCGAGGGCAATAAGCCCATATATAATTATTCCGCCCAAAATACCATTACCGTTAATTCAAACAAGGTAAAACACATTGCAGAGCTTTCGCAAAATATTGCCGCCTTGGTAAAGGACGGCGTAGCTTTAGAGGCTCAAGCTTCGCGCATTGCTTATAGTTTTACAAGCTTAAATGAGCTAAAACCGCAAATGATTGAAGACGCCACTAAAAACGCCCGTGACGTGGCAGAAAAATTTGCCAAGGACTCAGATAGCGACCTTGGTAAAATCAAAAAAGCCAATCAGGGCCTATTTAGCATCACCACTCCCAATTATTATAAGCCAGAGCTTATGCGGGTGCGCGTGGTTAGCACTGTGGAATATTTTTTGGTGGATTAGCTAGACCTTTGTGCTTGATAAGCGGATATAAAAAAAACAGCAACTTGAAATTGCATAAGAGATTAAAATGAAAAAAATACTGTTGCCCTTCGTACTGTTTATAAGTTTTGGCTTGCTGGCCTGTGGTAGCGATGAAGAAAAAAATTTAAGAAAATCAGGTATTCCTGCCGAAAAAATTAAGGTCGGTTTTATTTATTCTGGTGCCATTAGTGATAAGGGCTATACCTATACGCACGACCAAGCCCGCCTAAAAATGGCTAAGGAGCTTGGGGTGGAAACCGTCATCGTTGAAAATGTTTATGGTGATGTACGAGCCGAATTTATAGCAACCTCTCTTATTAAACAAGGTTGTAATGTTATTTATGCCACTAGCTTTGAATATATGGAAGACCTTGCCAGTGTCGCCGAAAAAAATCCCAATGTATTCTTTGGTCATGCTACTGGTTATATGCAGCTTTCTAATATGTCGACCTATATGGGCAGGGTATATGAGGCCCGTTATTTGGCTGGTATAGTGGCTGGGTTAAATACAAAATCTAATAAAATAGGCTATGTGGCGGCAATGCCCGTTGCGGAGGTCACTCGTGGCATCAATGCCTTTGCTTTGGGTGTTAAGAGCGTTAACACAGACGCCATTATTGAAATTGAATGGACTGGTGCTTGGGAAAGCCCAGCCAAAGAAAAAGAGCTGGCCTTAAAGTTAATCGACAAGGGGGCAGACATTATCGCCCAACATACCAATACACACATGCCCCAAGTTGCCGCACAGGAAAGGGGCGTTTTAGCCATTGGTTATAGTAATTCTACTCGAGAGCTTTTGCCAGATACTTACATTACAGCTCCATTATTTAATTGGGCAACATATTATGTTGATGATGTATCAAAAATCATAAATGGCACTTGGAAATCAAGAGCGTATTATGAAGGCCTAGACGCGAACATGGTGGCACTTGATCCCATTAATGAAGCCCTTGTGAGCAAGGAAACCGTAGAAAAAGTCGAAAAAGCTAAGAAGGAGATTATGGAGAATGGCTTTAAGATTTTTTCTGGACCAATTTATGATAATAAGGGCAAGCTGAGGGTTGAAAAAGGAAAAAGCATGAATGCGGACGAAATCCAAAGTATGGTCTTCTTTATAGATAATGTCGTGAATAATAAATAAATGAGAATCTAGCATGAAAAAAACACTTATTTTACTCTTGAGTATACTCATGGGCATAAGTCTTATGGCTTGCTCTGATAGTTCTGGCTCACTTGAGCAACAAGACAAAAAAACAAGCAAGAGTAGCGTAAAAAAAGTTAAAGTTGGATTCGTTTACCTTGGTAATCTTGAGGATTATGGCTATGCTTTTAACCACAATGCGGGGCGCATTAAATTGGGCGAGGCCCTTGGCGTGCAAACTGTGGGAATGGATAATGTTAGCGAAAATTTAAATGACGGCAAGGCTATTGATGATTTGGTAGCGCAAGGCTGTAATGTAATTTATGGCACAAGCATGGAGTATATGGACTCACTAGCCAATGCCGCAGAAAAATACCCTAATGTGTACTTTGGCCATGCCACGGGCTATTTGCAATTTGCAAATTTATCTAACTACATGGGTAGGATATATGAAATTCGCTATCTGTCTGGCATAATAGCTGGCCTAAGCACAAAAACTAATAAAATCGGTTATATTGGGGCAATGCCAACGCCAGAGATTTTTCGTGGTATTAATGCCTTTGCCCTAGGCGTTAAAAGTGTAAATAAGGACGCCATAGTCGAGGTTGAGTGGACAAATGCATGGAACTACCCAGAGCTTGAGCGCAGGCTTGCTGAGGAATTGGTTGACAAAGGTGTTGATATTCTCACCCACCACACTGATAACATCATTTCACAGGTAGTTGCAGATGAACGCAATATCATGGGCATAGGCTACAATGGCTCCAATAGAGAAAAATTTCCTAAAAGTAATCTAACATCCGCTTTATTTAATTGGGAAGTGTTTTATATTGATGATGTAAAGGCCATTTTGGACGGCACTTGGACATCACGCTCATACTATGAGGGCCTTGCCAAGAACATGGTGACCCTTGATGCCATAAATGAAGTCTTAGTTGCGCAAAGTACCATTGAAGCTGTTGAAAAAGCCAGGCAAGAGATTATTGATAAAAAACTCCATATTTTTGCAGGGCCCATTTATGATGATCACGGTACTTTGCAGGTGGAAGAAGGCTTTTCCATGTCTGACAGTGAAATATTATCTATGATTTTTCTTGTGGATAATGTGGTGGATAATTTGGGTGATAATTAAACTTACTAACTATTTACATTGGATAAAAAATGAAGTTTTTAAGAAGTATAATTTGCCTATTTTGTGCATCATGGATTTTACTGGGCGCGCAAAACATATGTCATGCTCTGGATTTTAGCCTAGCTAAAAATTCCATTCAATCTCTTTATGATTTTAGTTTTGGCCTTGGCAGCCAAGGAGTTAACGACATTACCCAAACAGCAGACGGCTACATTTGGGTGGCTACTTATTCTGGATTGTTCCGCTATGACGGTAAGGAATTTTTAAAAATTGACGCCAATGTGGATGAAGATTTTACCAGCACATCCATAAATAAGCTATACCTTGCCAAAGACGGCACCCTATACATTGGCTCCAATGACAGAGGCCTATTTAAATATGTAAATGGCGATTTTAGCCTTGTTAAATATTATTCCAACGTGTTGTCCACGTCCATTCGCTATATAAATGAAGATAATAAAGGCACTATCTACGTGTCCACAGCCTATGGCATGGGCAAAATTCAAAATGGCGTCTTGCAGTCGGCGGGCAGGGCTGGTTTATATATCATCTCCGTGCAGCAATTTACCTTTGATGAGCATAACCGCCTTTGGGGTGTTGTAAATGACGGTTCTGTTGTTATAGCTGAAAAAGATAATATCATTTACACTTGGAACCTCAATTGGCAACATACTGAAAATTCTGCGTTTAGCCTTAGTGATGCTCTCATGGCTAAGGGTAAGGAAAGGTATAATTATACCGCACGCTCCATAACACGCCTCATGGACGGAAGCATTTTGTTTGGTACCAATGAGGGCTATGTATTTAAGGTGAAATATGACGTAGATGAACCCAAGATACTAAGCCGCTCCTATGATATGCTCCTAACCCATGCTAATGGATTTTATGAAGATGTCCTTGCTAGAATTTGGGCTTTTTCTGACCTTGGTATAGGCTATTTTAATGCAGATATGGAGTTTACTGGACTTGGTGGGCTTAAGTCTGATATTTTTATTCGCAGTATGTACCAAGACCATGAGAGAAATTTTTGGTTTGCATCCTTACGTGACGGCCTATTACACTTAACTAAATCCTACTTTTCTGAAGAAATGTTTCCTAAAAGCAAAAATACATTTGTGAGTTCTACGGCCATTTGGAATGGAGACTTATTTATAGGCACAGACCAAGGTATAAGCCTTGCCAATGGCAGAAAAAGCGAGGCCATAACCAACTATTTTGACGGCATAAGAATTCGTGGCCTTATGGTTTCTAGTAAAAATTCCCTATGGGTGGCTACTAACTCTGCATATAATCGAGGTATTGTAGAAATTACTGATAAACTACAATTTAAGAGGTTTACAGAGGACAATGGCCTTAGCTCAGGCTTTATTCAATCTGTATATGAAAAAAGAGACGGTACAATTTGGGTTGGCACCCAGCATGGCCTAAATGTCATTAAAAATGATGTGGTAATGGTGGATTATTTTGATGATAACACTCTGCTTACTCAAAGTATTTTGTCCATGATTGAGATTGAAAGCGGGGATATGCTCATTGGCACAGACGGCAGTGGATTATTTCAAGTTTCAAATGGTAAAATTGTCAAAAAAATTACCGGTAGTGACGGCTTAAATAGCAATATTATCCTACGCATGGCACAAGACCCCATAAGTGGCATTGTGTATATCAGTACAGGTTCAAATATACTTAATTCTTATCATCCGCTCACTGGAAAAATAGAAAAAATAACTAACTTTGTGGCAGACGGTAATATCCATGACATTAAATTGGTAGACGGTGAACTCATTATCTTATCTGAAAATGTGATTTATAAAACCACACCGCAAGATTTGGCCCGTGGCAATATTGAGAGCTTTGGCTATGGCAAGGGCTTGCGTACTCCCATTTCTGCCTTATCGTGGAATGCTGTGGATAGAAATAATAAACTCTATATATGCGCAGAAAACAATGTCTATTCCACAAATTTTGAGAAGCATTTAACAAACAATCTGCCGTCTTATTCGGCCATTACCTCAGTGGATATTGACTCCAAAAAGTACTATAAAGATTTTGAAAAAATTGTCTTAAAACCCTCTGATGTACGCATAATATTTAACTTTGCTTATTTAAGCTTTGAATATAGCGAAAGTAGTTCCATTTCCTATATGCTTGAGGGCTTTGATACAGATTACAAAACATTATCCTATCAAGATGATTATTCAGCATCATATACGAATTTACCATATGGCAATTACATTTTTAAGGTTAAAGGGCAAAACTCCTTAAATAGTGCAAACTTTAATGAAATTAGAATACCACTGGAAGTAAGGCCATATTGGTACGAAACCACAGAAACAAAGGTCATGTTTGTTACCATGCTTGTGGTTTTTGTGGCGGTGGTAACAGGGCTTATATACCGCAGAAGAATGGCCATAGTTCTTGAAAAGCACAACTTTTTGCGTGCCATTACACGGCAATTCATGTTGTCATTTTCAAAAATAATTGACGCCAAAGATACTTACACCAATGGTCACTCTGCCCGTGTAGCTTACTATAGTATTAAAATTATGCAGGAATTAGATTTTCCAGAAAAAGATTTGGAAACATTATACTATGCCGCACTTTTGCATGACGTGGGCAAGGTTGGCATTTCTGATAATATATTAACAAAATCAAGCCGTTTGGAAGAAGAGGAATATGCAGTTATTCAAGAACACGCCGTTATAGGTGCTAATATTTTAAAGGATATTACCTTGGTTGAAAATATTGGCATTGGGGCCAAATTCCACCATGAAAGGTATGACGGCACAGGCTATCCTAAAGGTCTTAAAGGGGATGAAATACCCCTGCTAGCAAGGATTATCGGCGTTACAGATTCCTTTGACGCCATGACCTCAGGCAGAAGATATAAAACCAATACTATTGAATGGGGCATTGAAGAGCTGAAAAAGTGCTCTGGAACTTTGTATGACCCACAAATTGTGGAAATATTTGTTAATTTGGTGGAAAGTGGTGCTATTAACGTATATGACGGCACCACAGGTATTGAAAAGTTTAATATTGATTTTAATTAAAAACAAAGCCCGCATAATGCGGGCTTTTGAACTAAACCTAAATACTATCAATTTCTACGCATAGTGCCTGCAATAAGGGCAGTCGCTCGTTTTGGAACTTTTGTCCAAGCTCCTTAAGCTCTGTGAGGCTGTCTTCTGCTGAAAGGGGTGCCCCTTCTTTTTGCATGGATCTATTTTGTTTTTGCATAAGTTCGTGCGTCCACTGCACATAGGCATCTTCAGTGGTATTCCCATTTTGCATGCCCACAAGGAAAAGCATTTCCACAGCAGATACCATTACCCCACCTTCAAGCACAGGTGAGGCTAAGGTAAAGGCATTGTAACCATTTACAGCAAGTGTGCATATTTGGGTATTAAGGCGGCGTGCTGTATCTTTAAGTTCTGGCTTGACCTTCGTAATATCCTTGGCAGAGTGCAATATATTAGCTGCAAAAAGCACATAGATGGCCTCAAAAATGGCATTTTCTTGCATGTCAGGCAAAGCCTCGCTTATGGCCTTAATGCTTTTGGGCTTGTAGTTATCGCTGGCTATAAATTCCACAATGGGCTCATATATTTCTTGTTTCAACTGCAATTTGCCCGCAGGGACGGTAACTTCATATGTAACTGCCTCTTTTTGCATGCAAAGGGCAAAGCATAAATCTTGTTTGGCCTTGGGGTGGGCAGGTTTTTTGCCTTTTACAAAAATATCCGTGCGAAATTGTGTATTAAACACAAAATCACGGGTGGTTTCGCGTAAATTTATATCATCAATACCAGATAAAAGTGTAAGTATATCGTCAGGCAAACCAATGTTTAGCTGGCTGGATAAGCGTGTGCTGGTCACAAAGCTACACTTAGCACTTTCAAGCTCTGCGGCTACGTCCTTAAAGTACGGCACATACCAATCTTCATTAAAATATTCATGCGCAATGTATGAAATAGACTTACCCTCTATGGACTTGAGGCGGTCTGCTGTGCCAGGATTGCGCGTAAAAAATTGAGCATTGCATTTTTCAAGTTGGGCCATAAATTTATAAGCCTCTTGCACTTTTGGTACAGTGCCCTTGGTGGAATTTTGGGTCTTGGCGTGGTAGGTTAAGAGCTCACGCAAAGGCGCAAAGCTTGCCCACCCAGGCATGCAATTATAGCTCACATAAACAGCACCCCCAACCTTTAAGTTGGCGGAAATAATTTGCAAAATATATTCACGGCTTTCAGGCGTAATCCAAGACCATACCCCATGTAGGGCAATTATATCAAATTGTGGTAAAAGCCCGCATTTTGATTTGCCATATAATTCTTCAAAGGAGTCGTTTAAGACTTGGCATTGCGCACCAGATTTTTCTGCCAAGTCACGGGCCGCAAGGCAATGATTGGGGTTAAAATCTGTACCCCAAAACTCGCCTTCAGTGGTGGCGGCATTGATATTAAGGCTCATGCCTTGCCCAAAGCCAAGCTCTAAATAACGAAAGGGCTCACCCTCTTTGCGTGAAGGCAGGCTGATACCATGCAGTGAAAGTACGGTTTCAATCTGGCTTGGAGTTAAATCACGATAGAAGTGGTTTTCATATGGAATGTCAACGACATATCCTTCAAATTGATTGTTCATGTTTTGTCCTTGCGTTATGTTGTGGCATGATTATGCCCGTGTATTTTCAGGAATTTCCTTTAGCAGTTTGTTTGAAAAATCGCAAGGCTAATTAAATAGCGTGATGGTTCATTCACGGCAATCTAATTTGCTATGGTTTTGTGTCTTTGCGTAATCCTGCAAACTGGATTGCCACAGAAAAACGCTAGAAAAATCGCATTTTAATGTAACTTTCGGAGCGTTTTTCTTCGCAATGACTCCCGATACAACGGAGGTCACTACGAGGAATGTCGCTTCGGGAATTACACTTAAAAATCGGGTTAATAGCGACATGACGTGGTAGTCCATGCATTTAAAAACTACATGAAAAGGAAATACATTCCTTGAAATTAAATAGCGTGATGCTTGATTAAAAAGGCCCATTGTGCACTTTGCAGTCAAT
>CAYJNE010000029.1:9072-12170 GCA_964371345.1 uncultured Desulfovibrionaceae bacterium
AATTAAATAGCGTGATGCTTGATTAAAAAGGCCCATTGTGCACTTTGCAGTCAATGGGCCTTGTAGGATGCTAGTCGCTTTTCTTGCTCCTGGCCATTTCGTCTCGTGCTTGCTTGGTATGGCGCAAGAAGATATTTTGAATGCCTTCAATTTCACCAAGGCCCACTATATGCGTATGCCCTGTGATGCCAGCGGCTTTGAGCTGTGAAATCCAAGAATCAGCCTCTGGTCCTGCCATATCGTTGCGGGCATGGTCACCTGCTACTATCATGAATGGCTGCAACCATACGGATTTTATATTTTTTGCTTTTAATTGCTTAAGCACTTTTTCAAAGGTGCTACTGCCTTCTACTGCCGCAACATACATAAGAGGGTCTTTTTCTTGTAAAGCTTTTTCTAAGGCATAAAGCATAATGTCACCTGGCCCGTGGTGATTGCCATGCCCCATAAATACAACTGCTTCATTTTTATTACGTTTTGGGGGTAGGGCGGTTAATAGTACATCACGCACTTCATATAAATCTTGCCCTGAAGACATAAGTGGATATCCAAGTAAAATGCTCTTAAAGCGGTTAGGGTGCAGGGTGACATTTTTTACAATCATGCGTTGGAGATGATAAAATTCCTCAGCCGTACCCACATGAAAGGACTGCACCCGCACATTTGTAAAGCCCATGTCTGCGGCTTTATTTAGAGCGGCATTTACTGATAGGATTTTTTTACCACTCTTTGCGAGCTTATTGCGTATTATATCAGATGTATAGGCGATTATAATTTCGTCGCCAGTTTTGGTATAGGCTTTTTCAATGGCGTCTAGGGCTACTTTAGCCTCTGGCACACTTGTACCAAAAAAGGCCAATATATTCACCCATTTTTCTGCGGCATGAGCTGGTGGTACAAGGCAAAGTACAAATAAAATACAAAGTGCGATTTTCTTTTTCATAATTTTCTCCTTAACATTGTGTTTTCCCAAAAATATGGGGCCATGCTGTTAAAAAGAAAAGCTCCGCTGTGGTCAAAGCGGAGCATAAATCTCAAAAACATCACGACAAATACCCGTTGCCATATGTCTGTGACCCTAAAGATCACACGCTGACACGCAAAAGCAGGTCTTCCGGCTCACCCCCTTTTTTCGCGCCTTCCCAGAATATCCAGTGGCATAATGCGAAAAAATTATTGGAGGCTTACGGCGGCGGGTCCGCTCCCGATTTACACGAGATTCCCTATCAAGCCCTCATTGGCACTCTTGCGTAAATTCACGTTGGCTTAAATGAGGTGATTTGTCAATGTGCTGGGGTGATTTTGTATTATTGAATGTTCCGCTAGCTTGCTTTGTGGTATAAGTTAAATTACTATCCATACAAAATTAAAGACGAGGTATAGCATGAAAAAAGTTTTAATCGTTATAGATATCCAAAATGATTATTTTGAAGGCGGGGCTTTTGCCCTTTGGAATGCCAATGCAACGCTCAAAAATATTAAGCAAGCCGTAGCCAAGGCGCAAGGGGTAGATATTCCTATTGTTTTAGTGCAACATATCGCCGATAGTAATGCTGGGCCATCTCCATTTTTTAATGAAGGCACAGACGGTGTGAATATACATCCTGAACTTTTGGCACTACTCCCAAAGGCTACAGTTGTAAAAAAATCCTTCGCCGATGCTTTTTACCAAACTGAACTTGAAAGTGTGCTTACAAAGCTTGGGGCTGAGGAGCTTATCATCTGCGGAATGATGACTCAAAATTGCGTAACCCATACCGCCATTTCTAAAAGTGCGGAAAAGTACACCGTAAGCATTATGCCCGAGTGCTGTACCACTGTGAGTGAGATGATTCACCTTATTGCTTTGCATGGTGTATCCACTCGCATGGCCCTAAAGAGCATGGGAGAAAGTCTTAAATAGCTTTATTTTTTTAGCTCATTTCTTGGGGTGGTCATAATACGCTCTTGCAAAATGGCCACACCTTGGGCGGCGTGACTAAGGCCATTATAAAAAGCAAATAAAGCTACCACCACATCGGCTTTATAGGTACGAAACATGCCTTCATCTCTTAGGGTGGCAAAGCGAATGGCTCTATCTTCCACCAAGGGGCGCAAGGGCTTTGGCGGTGTGCTTTGGGGGTTTGCAAGCCAAATCAATGTTTCGGTGAGGGCGTCAGAAACTTCTTTTACAATTTGGGCCGCATCGGGTGTGATGTTGATTTCTTCTTCCACTTCTAAAGAATCCATCATGGTGGAAATATACATGCGCAATTCATCTAATAGGCGCACACTATTGGGCAATAGCGGATATTCACGATAAATATGCGCAAGTTCATATTTGCGCACCTTATAAAATTCTTGAGTATTATTGCTGATTTTATTGAGCAAGCGAAACATGGCACGGTGCGAAACCTTATGCTCATGATGCAAAAAGTCATGCGTCATGCTTTTTATGATGTCTGCCGCATCAATAAATTGTTTTTTTGCAGTTTTTTCAACACCTTGTGCTGCAGAAGCTGGCCAAAGTAACATGGAAACCAATAAGGCCATTAAACTACCAATACCCACCTCAAGCACACGGTTTAAGCCAAAAAGCCAGACATTTTCATCCTCGGTATGCCCAAGTAGCAAGACAAAAACCGCCGTGACACCTGCCGTTTTGAAACGTTCTTCCCACAATTCCATAAAGGCGCATATGGGTACAACAATAGCAAGTGCCAGCAAACGCCCTTCTAGGCTTGGTGGCACCAATGAGGCCAAAGTTAAGCCCATGAACACACCAACCAAAGTTCCAAAAAGCCGCAAAACGCTAAGCTCAAGCGAGGTGGACATATTCACCTGCATGACCATAAGTGTGGCTAGCGGTGCCCATAGGCTATACTCAAGCCCAAGTAATTCCGCTAGTGCGTAGGAAAGTATACAAGCAATGGCTACCTTAACGCTGTATAAAACGTTGACCTTGGTGAAGGCCTCAACAAATTTACGCGGCAGTGACTTCCAATAACTAAAGCTAAAAGCCACCTTTGAGCCCAAGGCAAAGGATGAAAATAAGGTATTCCAAAAACCTTGCTGTCTATTTTTTTTGTGCTGTACCATGGTAAATCTGCCTTTGTAGC
>CAYJNE010000030.1:0-8867 GCA_964371345.1 uncultured Desulfovibrionaceae bacterium
CAACAACACGATGCAATTTAATTAGTCATATAGACTAAATTCCTTCCTAAAAGTTTCAGGGGATGAGTAAAACTCATCCCCTAAAACTTTTGGCAAAGTGGCATTTTGAAAATTTAATTCTTGCGCAATTTTGTACAAAGTGCCGCTACTCTTTTATCAGCCTCAGCATCAATTTTGCTAAAGCCCTGAGTATGGTGCGTGGCTATAAGGTGCAGTAAATGCAGGGCATCTTCAATGCTATCTACCCAAACACTTGTGGCCCCATGTAGCATCAGGCCTGGGGACTCCAAGGGCCCACGAATGCCCATAATGGGTACATTGGTGGCACAAGCAAGGCCCACTTCAACGCCAGCATCTTGCCCAGAAGTACCAAAATAAATAAGAATATCTGCACTAATACAAGCATTGTGACAAAATGAGAACACTTGACCGCCTTCAAGGTCAGTATCCATCCATTCACGCCTTTGAACAGCACTTAAGCCTGGGGGCGGGGTTGCCTTTTCTGTCCAATCTAGGATTTCAAAGCCAAGCTTATTAAGCTCTCTACCCAAAAGGCGTACTGCATGTTTATGCCTAAAGGACGCCGCAATATATATGCTCGGTTTTTTCATTAATATTCTATTCCTTTACTTGCTTTTATACCCTGTTGCCACGGGTGTTTAATCTCTCCCATTTCTGTAACCAAATGCGCCATTTGCACAAGCCAATCCGGTGCATTGCGACCAGAAAAAACCAAATGAGTCTTATGCTCTTTAGCTTTTAGCACAAGGGCTTCTATTTCTGTTTTATCAAGTAATCCAGCATGAAGAGCGTAAAGACTTTCGTCCAAAATGAGCATGTCCATATCTTTTATGCGGGCACTTACCCACGCCAAAGCGTTAATGGCGGCTTCACGGTGCGGGGGCCTTTCTTCCTCGTTACGAAAAAAACCAAGCCCACCTGCAAAAAAATTTTCTCCAAGCAATTTATGGAGCATTTGCTGCTCCCCTGCTTGTTCATCACGTTTCATAAATTGCACAAAGGCAAGCTTAAGCCCTTGCCCCATGGCACGAACAGCTTGCCCAACACAGGCCGAAGTTTTGCCCTTGCCATTACCAGTGTAAACAAGAATTAAGCTTTGCTCCATACGCCTTCAATACTGCGCCCACACTTGGGGCAAGTCCCGTCTTTTAAGGAGTTGGTGCTGAAAAAACCCTCACGCACAATACATACTGATTTACAATCAGGACAAACGGTCGATGCAGAACCAATGCCCCCAGTATTACCCACGTAAACATAATAAAGCCCCTCATCAAAGCCAATAAATCTAGCACGTTCTAGGTTTTCTATGGATGTGGGAGGAACATCAAGCATGTGATAAGCACCATGGAAACGACTTAAGTGCCAAGGCACATGCGGGCCTAGCTCTTCACGTATAAAGCGGGCAGCGTCACGCAGTTCAGCTTCGCTATCATTTACACCTGGGATAACTAAGGTTGTAACCTCAACCCACCAGCCCATATTGACCATAACTTTTAGGTTTTCAAGCACTGGGGCAAGAGACGCCGAGCAATATTTACGATAAAAATTCTCGCTCATGGATTTCAAATCAATATTGGCGGCTTTTATGCGGTAGTAAAGAGTTGAAAGACATTCTAATGTTTGATAACCATTGGAAACCATTATACAATCAAGGTCATGTATGGGAGCCTTGCTTGTCACGTCAAACATAAGCTCATAAAAAACTGTGGGCTCATTATAAGTAAAAGCAATGCTTTGGGCTTTTAATCTCAAAGCTTCGGCAATCAAGGCATCAGCCGAAGTTTGCCTACCATTTATAATGCCCTTATCTGCTGGCGCGCGGGACATTTGATAATTTTGACAAAATTGACAAGCAAAATTGCAACCAGATGTGCCAAATGAATATGTTTTTGTGCCAGGGAGGTAATGATACAGCGGTTTTTTTTCTATGGGGTCAAGACCCACAGATGCCACGGTATTGCCCACAAGGGAACGCATCCTGCCACTTTGGGCCATGCGCACAGCGCAAATGCCTCTCTTGCCTTCGGCAAGAGCGCAATTATGACGGCAAAGCAAACATTGTACCTTACCGTTTGAAAGTTTACGCCAAAGCTCTACACTCATATATAATTCTCTCTAAGGACTCGGAGTTGGCCCCGGATGTGGCCCTGGTGTGGGTGGCCAAGAGGGGGTAACTTGAGGGTATACATAAATTGGTACATTTTGTTGATTGTTATAATAACTGGGCTGATTGGAATATAACTCACTCTCAGGTGGTTTTACAGAGGTTACAATGTCGCCAGTTTGCGGATCTACATAAGTATGCGCACTGCCACCGCCAGACAAGTTGCCCGTGCCGTAAACATAATCTCGCCTATTTACATCATTACTTCCCAAGGCAATACTTGGGAAAATAGATATAATACAAATAAATAGCAATATACGCACAAAAACTCCTAATAATTAATAAATATATTTAATATATATAACGGCATATTGCAACAAAAATAATAGGCTATTTTTTAAAAAAACACACTTTAGTCCACTTGGAACTTTATAAAGAAAATGATACAAGGTTTGTCTTGATTAAACAAAAACTCTATTAACAAGAATTCATACAAGGAGCATGGTCATGCCAGCAGAGCGTTCCAAAGCCTATACCGATGCCGGTGTCAATATAGACGCTGGTAACGAGTTGGTATCACGAATAAAAAAAGCTGTTGCCAGCACTAAAATTCAAGGCGTTATATCAGACATTGGTGGATTTGGCGGCCTATTTAGGCCAGACCTAGCAGGCATTGAAGACCCTATTTTGGTTTCAGCCACTGATGGCGTTGGCACAAAACTCAAGCTAGCATTTGCCTTTGATAAGCATGATACCGTAGGCATTGACCTTGTGGGTATGAGCGTTAACGACATTCTGGTTCAAGGCGCAAAGCCACTGTTTTTCCTAGATTATTTTGCCACTGGCCGCTTAGATGTGCAAAAAGCACAAACCGTTGTGGAAGGCATTGCTAAGGGCTGTGTTCAGTCAAAATGTGCCTTGCTTGGCGGAGAAACCGCCGAAATGCCCAGCATGTATGCCGATGGAGAATATGACCTAGCTGGTTTTTGCGTTGGCATTGTGGATAATTCTAAAATAGTGGACGGCTCTTCCATTCGTATTGGGCAAAAGCTTATTGGCATTTCTTCCTCAGGCTTGCACTCCAATGGTTTTTCTTTAGTTCGCAAATTACTTGCAGAAAGCGGGCTTAAGGGTGATGACACTTTCCCTGGTACAGATCAAACCGTAGCCGATGTACTACTTACACCCACTATGATTTATGTTGACGTGGTGCGCACTATCATGCGCGACTTTAACGTAAGCGGCATGGTGCATATTACGGGCGGTGGATTTTATGATAATATTTCCCGTATTTTACCTTCACAAGTAAAGGCAAATATTAACTTTGGCTCGTGGGAAATACTGCCTGTATTCAATTGGCTAAAGGATATGGGAAAGCTCTCTTGGCCTGAAATGCTACAAATATTTAATTGCGGCATAGGTTACATTTTTGTGGTTAACGCCGAGGATGTGGATGAAATATTTGAGCGCACAAAAGCTATGAATATCAACGCTTGGGACATTGGTAGCATTGAAAAATACTCCAACACTGAGTCCGAACAAGTACACATAAATTTCAAGTAACACTTTAAACTTTACTTGCACAAACACCACTACAGTTAAAGTAATGCTTTAAAAAATACTACAAATTATCGAGAATAAAAAAACCAGAAAGGCCCAGCCTTTCTGGTTTTTTTCATTTTATATACATGGGTTATTAACAAGTAGTAATAATACCACGCGCCAAAAGCACATCCACAAGTTTTGTCACAGGCAAGCCCACAACATTACTCCATGAGCCGTTAATATACTTAACTAAAAATGCGCCCTTGCCCTGAATAGCATAGGCTCCCGCCTTGTCCAAGGGCTCGCCACACTCAGCATATTTTGCAAGTACATGCACAGGCCAAGGGTGGAAGCATACCTCGGTGCTATCAAAAAAACATAACTCTTCTCTACTATCCTCAAATGGTGCAAAAATAATGCTCACCGCACTGATGACCGTATGGCTTTTGCCAGCAAGCAATTTAAGCATATGCAAAGCTTCATTGCTATCTTGCGGTTTACCCAAAATTTTACCGTCAATACACACCACAGTATCAGCCGCAAGCACAAGGTCTGCATGATGTTTAGCCACATGACGCCCCTTGGCTAAGGCCGCACGCAAGGCATAATCCTCTGGGAGCTCATGAGCATTGGGCTCAGGCTCAACTCCGCTAGCAGGAACAAGGCTATAGGCAATACCCAACTCTTGCAAAAATTGCTGCCTACGTGGTGAGGCAGACGCAAGAACTATGCGACAATTATTAACAAATAGCTCTGACATGGCTCTTACAAACGCACAGTTTCACTCTGCTCATCCTTTGATGCAGGCGGCGGGGCTGGCGCGTTGGGGTCTGTTGGTGTGACTTTTGTTTTTTGCTCCACTCCAGTGGCATAGCTTATGGCCACATCCTTAAGCTCGGAAATGCCCACAACTTTCCAACTATCCTTAATTTTGCTAAGTGCCACCCATGTGCTGATATTAGTTGGTGTTGTAACCCGTGCCACAGCCGCCGTT
The DNA here is from genome assembly GCA_964371345.1 of uncultured Desulfovibrionaceae bacterium. GTDB lineage: Bacteria > Desulfobacterota > Desulfovibrionia > Desulfovibrionales > Desulfovibrionaceae > CAYJAD01. Next base: position 4,665 of record CAYJNE010000030.1, read on the forward strand.
TCTGAAATTTCTTCCACTTTAGCACTTTGTAATGAGCTGGCTACCCATGGGCAGTTGGATTTTTTGGACTCCTTGCACATAAGCTCAAGCTCACCTGTGCTAACACCGCTGGTAAAACGCTCATTTTCATTACGCTTCATATCTCCCACCGCGCCAAACAAATCAGCCATACCACCAAGGCCAAGCATCTTGCCCACAGCGTCCAAAGCCTGCAATGGTTTGCTGGCATTAGTCTGGTTATTAATTTGCGAGGTAGCATAGCGTGACATATCTATTTGCTCCAAAAAAAGCGTGGGGTCTTTATTTTCAAGAGCCTTAGCCATATTTGTGAGGGGATTTTCTGCCTCAGAGCCAGTACAAGCAACCAAAAGTAAAGCTACCAAAAATACATATTTTTTCATATATACCTCATTTATAAGCAATAAAATTGCATTCAGCATCAATTAAACACAATACCACAAAGCCCCTTGGAAGGAAAGTCTTGCAACTAGCCATTTTCTATGCGAAAAATGAATATAATATGTCAGAGCACGAAAACATACTAAATCAGGCCTTAGTGCCAGAGCATTCTGTATATTTTATGCAGGCTGTTTCTGGTGGTGCGCCCTTTGTGCAAGACAATTACTTATGTTTTGCGGGGGACGATTGGCTAACCATCATCGGCTACCCCTTAAAAGGCAATTATAGCCACGAAAGCTTTTTACAAGCTAAAAAAAATGCCCTTGCACAAACTAAAGCCATATCTTGCTTTATGGTGGGGCCAGATATTCCGCCTGTCATGCAAGAATATGTTGAAGAAAGGGACGTTTTCTATACCTTACCCACAACGGCTAACATCCCACCGCGACTTGTAAACCCCATTGCCAAAGCTCAAAAAAAATTGCGTGTGGACATGAGCAATACTTTTAGTCCTGAGCATCGCCGCCTTTGGACAGAATTTATGTCCCGTGTGCCTCTAAAAAATAAAGTGCGAAGCCTATTTGCAAGCACTGCACACACTTTGGCCCAAAATGTAGAAGGCTTAAGCCTACTCAATGCATGGGATGATGAAGGCCACCTCGTGGCCTCGCTATTACTTGACTTTGCACCACAAAAATTTTGCGCATATATTTTAGGGGCGCATTCAAAAACACACTATATACCCCATGCGGCAGACTTACTCTTTGCACGCATGATTGAAATTTCTAAAGAAAAAAACAAAGAATACATACATTTAGGCCTTGGAGTTAATGAGGGCATTACCCGTTTTAAGAAAAAATGGGGCGGGCATGAGGCCCTACCCTTCGTCATGGCCTCATGGCAAGAGCATGGGGGCGAAGATAGCTTTAAAGCTCATGCCCACACCCTGCTCAGGGCCGTTATTGCTGGGCAAACAGGGCCTGATTTATCAGCTTTTGTGGGCATGTCGAAGCGTGAAATATGGGCTAATTTACCAGAGCAACGCCCCTATGCCATGCTTTGGGAAGTGCGCAAAAATGACCGTATTTCATGGATTGGCGGCTCAGCGCATTTTTTCTGCTATTCCTTTGAAAATGCCTTCACCGAACTTTTTAACCAAGCTGATACAGTCATCTTTGAAGGCCCTCTTGATAATGAAAGTCTGCAATTAGTAGAGGCCAATGGGCGAGAACTCACGAAAGAACAGCAACCACTCTTTGACCGCTTAACCAAAGCAGAAATACAAAAACTAAGCCGCATGGTACGTGGGCCAGAGGGCTTTTTGCCAAGAATTTTAAATATGGAAGCCAAGCGCAAAATTGACGTAAATTGGTATTTACAAAACACCCGCCCTTGGACGGCCCTTTTTACCCTTTGGACTGGATTTTTAGAACGTCAAGGCTGGCAACAATCCGTTGACCTTGAGGCTTGGAACATTGCCCACGACATGGGCAAAACTGTGGTGGCTATGGAAAGCCTTGAGGAGCAATTAGCATCACTTAACTCTGTGCCGCCAGATAGAGTTGTGCGCTATTTCCAAAATTGTGACCGCTGGCCCAAAATGATTAAACGTAATGTGAAAAATTATCTGGCGGGTGATTTAATGGGCCTTATGGGAACCAGTGCGGAATTTCCCACCCGCACCGAAACCATTATCAGCAAGCGTGATGAGCGTTTTCGTCAAAGAATGCGTCCTTTTATGGAGCAAGGCCGCTGCGTTGTTTTTGTGGGTACGGCGCATATGCTAAACCTTCGCCACATGCTCACAGAGGACGGCTTCACCCTACGTCAGGTGCGCCCCACCCTAAAACATAAACTGTATGCAAAATTGCACAAATTATCAGACATATGAATACGCCCCAAGCCCTACAATATATCAGTGCGCAAGCCATGACGCCAGATCAACTATTGCCCTATGTGGCGGCTGTTTCTGGCGTGCAAAGTGAACTTGTGGGGGATTATATTATACACAGTCAGGACGGCAATGTTGTACTGGTGGGCTATTCCCTACAAGACCCACATAATATTGAACAATTAAACACTACCCTTGAGCAAATACTTGGCAAAAAGAATATATTTAATATCACCGTACTTGCCCCCATACGCCCAAGCATTGCCCCGCAAAACGCCATAAGTACCGAGCAAGACGCCTACTGGTTTTTAGACTTACCCACCCCCCCGCTCACGGTAAAAGTGCGTAATATGCTAGCAAGCTCTGGGCGTGAAATATATACCACCAAGGCCAGCGGGCAAGGGGCCTTTAGCGGTGCACACCAAGAATTAATGCTTAATTATATCAGAAGCAAGGGTATGAGTACGGGGCTTTGTTCTATATTACAACGCCTTGGCACATATCTTATCACTTCGCCCCAAGTGGAGCTTTTTTCTGCATATAGTAAGAATACTAATGAATTACTTGCTTATGCCTTGGGTGATTTTTCATCCTTTAGCACCGCTTTTTATATGTTTGCGTTTAGGCAAGAAAATGCCCTACCTGGTGCTGCCGATGCCGTACTATTTGAACTACTCAGCGAAGCCAAAGCCCTAGGGCACAGCAAGTGTAATTTGGGCCTTGGCATAAATGACGGCATACGCTTTTTTAAGCAAAAATGGGGTGCTAAGCCCACTCTACCCTTTATCCAAACCACATGGGCGGTGGAAAATCAGAAAAAATCTTGGTTTTCACGCCTCATTGATTAGGCTTATGATGAATGACACTAACTTTCCCATAGCAGCAGATTACGCTGATCCCTTTAAGCATCCTGCCTTACGTGGAGCAAGCGTGCTTGAGCTTATCAAAGACTTGGTGCGCCCCAAGGCCCGCCCCTTTGATTGCCTGCAAGTGGAAGTTACATCTTGCTGTGCGGCAAAGTGCACCTATTGCCCACATACTACCAAGGCAAGCAAGTGGAACTCACGCCACATGCAAGCCCATACCTTTGTAAATACTTGGCCCTTATTGCAACAAGTCACCAGAGTTCACTTGCAAGGCTGGGGTGAGCCCCTTTTGCACCCCCATTTTTTTGACTTTGTTGCCCTAGCCAGAAAAGCAGGTTGCCTTGTTTCATCAACCTCTTGCGGCTTGCATATTAACGAAAATATAGCCCAAAAAATTCTTGATAGTGGTATGGATATTGTGGCTTTTTCCCTTGCGGGAACTGACCAAGATAGCAATAGCCCCCGCCAAGGCGCAGATTTTAATAAAGTATATCATGGAATTAAGCTTTTACAAGAGTTACGGGCAAAGCGCATGGCTGTGCATTTGGAAGTGCACTTAGCCTACATATTGCTGGCAGACCGCCTCGAAGCAGTACGCAAGCTTCCAAAGCTTATGCAAGAATTACAGATACATGCCGCTGTGGTTAGCACTTTGGATTACTTGGCAGATGAAAGTCAAGCAAACTTAGCTATAAACCCACACGATACCGATATTATTAATGAAGCCAAAGCCATACTAAGCAAAGCCGCTGAAGAAGCTAAGGTCAATGGTCAACATATTTATTATGCCTTACCAAGCCTAACCCCAAGCCCAGAATGTAGAGAAAACATCCAAAAAAGCCTATATATTGATGCAGACGGAAGCATTGCCCCTTGCATTTATTTAAATGTACCAGACAGTGATGCCTTTAAGGTTGTGTTTGGTAATGTTAATGACGAAAACATATTAAATATTTGGCAAAAAAATGATTTTACATCCTTTCGTGAAGCGCATACCAAGGGCACGCCCATCCCCCAATGCCAAGCTTGCGTAAAAAAATTCGAATC
>CAYJNE010000030.1:8967-12075 GCA_964371345.1 uncultured Desulfovibrionaceae bacterium
TAAATATATATTCACATTTAACCGAAATGAGTATTTACTTATGCCAAGAAATATCTTACCATAAAGGTAGGGTTAGGATTAATATTAAAGCATTAAGAGGAGATGACTATGAACCTTCAATTTCGATTACTCTTACCAATCATAGCCTTGTTAGTTGTACTGCTTGGAGTTAGCGGTTATATGTCCTACAAGGCTGCCGAACAAAACATTCGTAAAGCCTTAGAAACAGACTTCCAAGGTGAAACCAATTCCTTAGTTCGTACCATAGTTACTTATTCCAACGAACGTATGGCGGATATTGTTAGAATTGCCGCCACTCCAACGGTTCGTAATTATTTTGTTCCTGATATGAATGAGCCTGCCCTCTCTGAAAGAGAAATGGAACAGTTCTTACAAAGTGAGCTAAAATTATTCCCCGATCTCGTGCGTGTAACACTACTAGACGCCAAGGGCACAACCATAGCTTCTTCAAACTTAAAAGGTGCGCCCGTGGGGGGCAATTTTGCTGATAGACCATACTTCCAAGACGCCATTGCGGGTAAGAATCATTTTTCAACAATATTTATGAGCCGCTTAGACGGCGTTCCAGTTATGGTTGTTAGCGCACCCATGAAGGATGGCGAAAACATAGTTGGTGTTGTGCGTGCAACCATTAGTATTGACTTCTTAACCGAAATTGTCACCGCCATGAAAAGGGGTGAAACTGGTAGCACATTTATCTTAAATTCCGATGGATTGGTGGCAGTTAGCCATATTAAAGAAATTATTTTCGATGAAAAACTACCCTACTTACCCCGCTACAAGCAATGGGTTGCTCAAAACGGGCAAGGGCTAGTGGAGTTTATTGATTCCACCGGCAATGACATCTTCCTCTACTACAATACAGACCTTGATGCTAAGGCGACAGTTGTTTCTCAAATTGATGATGATGAGGTGTTTGCTGACCTTATGGAAATGCGTAATACCAGCCTTGGTATTATTATTGGTGCCATTATTTTAGGCACTGTGGTAGTATTCTTAGTGGTCAACCCTGTGGTGCGAGCACTCAACCGCGGCGTAATTTTTGCCACAGATGTCGCCGCAGGCAAGCTTGACGGAACTCTTAATGTAAATCGTGGTGACGAACTCGGCAAACTTGCCGAAGCCTTGCGCACTATCCCACGATCGTTACAAGACATTGTTGCCGAATATAATGACCTTGAGGCAAAGGTGCGCGATGGTTATTTGCAATCCAACGGTGACGCCTCTAAATTTAGTGGTGATTTTGCAACTCTTGTTTCAGGTACAAATCATATTTTGGATAGTTTCAGAGCACTTATTGAAAATATTAGCTCGCCTGTAATCGTCCTTGATAATGACCTAAAAGCTACTTACGTTAATGCTATAACCCGTGCCCTTGTGGGTGAGGACTATATAGGTAAAGACTGCAAAGCCCTCGTAAATAATGACGATAACGGCACAGAACATGATGCCGTCCCCAAAGCCTATAGAACAAAAAAACCTGCCCACGGCGAAACAACAATCAGGCCCAATGGACACAGTGCTGACGTAACCTACACTGCCATTCCCATGCTTAACGATAAAGATGAAGTTAACTCCATAGTAATAATAGTTAATGACGTAACAAAAATTAAAGAAACACAACGCACTATTGTTGAAGTTGCAACACAAGCTTCTGACATTTCTGCAAGAGTTGCCACTGCCGCAGAGCAATTATCAGCCCAAGTAGAACAAGTAACAGAAGGTACAATAGTACAGCGTGACCGCACAGCATCTGCCGCCACAGCCATTGAAGAAATGAATGCAACCGTGCTTGAAGTGGCAAGCAGTGCAGAAAAAGCCCGTGTTCAAGCGGGAGAAACCTATGAAAAAGCTGGTCAAGGTGCCGATGTTGTTGCACAAGTTGTGGAAGCCATGGGTGAGGTTAATATTGTGGCAGAAGCCTTGTCCAATGACATCAAAGCCCTTGGGTCTCAAGTGGAAGCCATTGGCTCAGTCATGGGTGTTATTTCCGACATTGCAGACCAAACCAACTTGCTAGCCCTTAACGCCGCCATTGAAGCTGCAAGAGCTGGTGATGCTGGGCGTGGATTTGCCGTTGTTGCCGATGAAGTACGCAAATTGGCAGAAAATACCATGTCTGCCACCACCGAAGTTGGTAGTAGCATTACTGGCATTCAACAATCCACCGCCGCCAATATCGCTCAATTTGAAAAAGCGGCTAAGATTATTAGCGATGCCACAAACCTCAGCAATGCATCGGGCGAAGCTTTGGCTGAAATTCAATCCTTAGCTGAAGGTAATTCCTCATTAATTACAGGTATTGCCACTGCCGCTGAGGAGCAATCCGCCACATCTGAAGAAATAAGCCAAGCAGCTTCTTCCATTAACCATATTGCTGACGAGCTCTCTAGTGGTATGAACGAGGCTGCATCTGCCGTGCGTGAGCTTACCCAATTAGCCTCAGACTTAAACAACACCTTGGAACGGCTGCAAAATCAGTCCTAATAACTAAACAAAAAACCGCTGGGGGAAGGCCGCATTAGGCCCTCCCCCATTTTTTTTACATCCAGCGCATATCACCCCCATATTAATTCTTGACTTCTCAGATTTTTTGAGTATGTTCCTTCGTTCAAGATATCTATTACGTCAAAATGACGATACGGAGGACAATATGGCCGCTTTAGAAAATGCTACCAAAACCGCCGATGGCGTTATGCTTAACGGTTTTTTACTATCTCCCATTGTGGAACAATGCAATGAGTGCGACCGCATTCGTGAATTTGAAGGCGAACAATTTTGCGCAAGCTACCCCATTCCTGAACGCAAATGGGTTGGCGGACGTTGTAACTTTGCCACTCACGTTAAATTAAAAGTTGCCGCCGCTGCCAAGGTTAACCCCTTGAAGGCGTCTAAACGTGCTGCTAAGGGCCGCTAATATAATCTGTTTAAAAACAGCAATCTGCGGCGCCTGCCCTGAGGAGCGAAGCGACGTGAGGGTCAGTGAACAATTTTAGTCAGGTCATGGGGGGAAGACCCCATTCCCCACCTAAAATTGCTCATTTCCTTGCATCCGATACTTTTTAAGCAAATTATGGGATATTTTTA
>CAYJNE010000031.1:0-10072 GCA_964371345.1 uncultured Desulfovibrionaceae bacterium
GGACGAAGCTGAAGATGCTCAAAAGCAACTTGTTGAAGCCGGTGCCGTTGTTGAACTTAAGTAATTTTATTACTTGTTAGATAAAAAAAGCGTTGCTCTTTGGGGCAACGCTTTTTTTTGTGCTTTTTTAGTAGTCTGTGCCATTGTCATTGCGAGCCGACCAAGGGGCGGCGCGGCAATCCATGTCTTTTCAAAAGTCTGCAATAGAAATGCTATTTTGATTTTCAAATGATTTTATAGTATATTTACTGTCATAAAATGAAAACCAAAGGATAAATTATGTATGAATTAGTGCAGTTAACCGACAAATGTTATTATATTGAATGTCCTTCAAAAATTGGACTCATTCGCCTAAATGACAGTGATGTTTGCCTCATCGATAGCGGTAATGACAAAGAAACAGGCCGCAGGGTAAGAAAAATTTTAGATGAAAACTCTTGGAAATTAACCACCATTTATAATACCCACGCCAACGCCGACCACATTGGCGGCAATAAATATCTTCAAGCTCAAACTGGGTGTAAAATTTACGCACCCCCCATTAATGCTGCTTTCACAAAATTTCCCATTTTGGAAGGGGCTTTTCTTTATGGCGGCTATCCTCCCAAGGATTTGCAAAATAAATTCATACTTGCCCCCGAAAGTGAGGCCGAAGATTTAAGCCCCGACGTTTTGCCAGAGGGGGTAACTACCATAGCACTGCCAGGGCATTATTTTGATATGGTTGGCTATACAACTGACGGGGTTACATATTTGGCAGATTGCCTGTTAAGTTCTGATATTTTAGATAAATATAAAATTCCCTTCGTATATAATGTGGGTGAGTATATTGCCACTCTTGAAATGGTAAAGACCTTACAATCTAAAATTTTTGTGCCAGCGCATAGCGAAATTACAGAAGATATTGCACCGCTTGCACAATATAATATAGATAAAGTTTATGAAGTGGCGGATAAACTTTGCGAAATCTGCAAAAACCCCATAAACTTTGAGGGCATATTGCAAAAAATATTTACAGATTATGGACTTAATATGAACTTTGGCCAATATGCCCTTGTGGGGGCAAGTATTAAGGCAATGCTATCGTGGCTAAAGACAGCAGAAAAAATGGAAGTGGAATTTAAGGATAATCTACTACTTTGGAAAACTATTGCTTAGGTTTATTACTGTGCTGAAACTTTTTGTAATGTGAATGTAATGTGTGGACAAAAAATTCATAAATGATTAGGTTGTTCTTGAGTGAGGTAATATGAATAAGGTTAAACTAAAGCGTGTTGCCGATTTTTTGGAAAAACTTGCAGTGGCAGGTATTGCACTTGGTATATATCAAGGTAATGCTATGGGGTTGTGGGCAATCCCAATCTTTTTCGTAAGCCTCTATATGACGAGGGAGTGATTATGGACGCAGGTTGGATTACTTTTATTGTTATTGCTGTTATTGTTAGTGGTTACGGTATATATTTAAAGCGGAAAAGCAATTAGCTGATTTTATAAATTTTTGAGACTGCGTGTTTTTGCTCACAAAGGCGTAATCTTATTTTTTACGTTAAATAATAATGGGGAAACTTTTTAAAGTTTCCCCATTATCTTTAAACTTATCAGAACCTATGCGGGGCCAGCAGCATAGTAGCACCGCTTTGGCGAATGCACTTTATTGTCCTTTTTAAGCTCAGCTAGAGCCTTTGAAACTTCCTTACTATCTACATTGAGAGCTTTAGCCACATCACCTGGGCGTACTGGCTTACCCATTTCTTGCATTGCTTTTAAAACTTGATCTTGCATAATTTCCTCCAAAAAAATGTTGTTAGGAATAATTACTGATAAAAAAGTTTTTGTCAAATATTTTTTGCTTTGATTTTGAGTGCTACTGCCAAAAGTAGTCCAGTTATGATTTGACAGAACATAAGCATTTAGGGTAAAAATATCTTTTTTTGACCATATCTTTTTAGAGGAATTTTTTATGTCATCTAAGCGTACACCTAAGTCTAATCAGCAACCTGCACCTATAGCTCCAAGTATGGATCCCCTCGCAAGCATGGGCGGGCAAAGGCCAAGCCCTCAGCTTCTTAATGAACTTCAGTCAGAAATATCCACAGAAGCCGCACCACTTTTGCAATTTATTTTGAAACACGCTGTTTTAATTATGGCTTGTTTGGGGCTTTTTGTAATTATATTAGCTGGAGTTGGTGGATATAATTGGTATTCTGAAAAAACCTTACTCGAAGGTCAAGCTAAACTCAGCAGTATTGTGCTTTCTAATCAAGGCGAAGAACGTATGGCGGCCCTTGAGAAATTTTTAGCTACTGCCACAAACGAGCTTAAGGGCGGCACATTGCTTGCCCTTGCTGAAACTTCTATGGAATTAAAGGCCTACGACAAGGCGGCAGAGCATTTTGGTGCTTTGGCGGCCCAAGATACTGAAGGCGCAGTGGGTCTTTTGGCAGCCTTAAATCAAGGCCAAGCCTTATTCCTTGCAGGAAAAGCTAAGGAAGCTGTGCCCGTACTCGAGGCCATTGTGAATAAAGCCCCTGCCACGCAAAAAATTGTGATCCAGCAAGCCTTGGCTGAGGCCGCACTACAAGCAGGTGATGTGGAAAAAGCCCGCCAAACCTTTGAGGCTATGGCCAATGCAGGTCAGGGGCCAGAATCAAGATTTTTCCGCTATCGTGCACGCACCGTGGGCAAGGCTGCTCCTGCTGTAGATGAAAAGCCTAAAGACGATAAAAATAATTAAATCAGATTAGTATATAAAAAGGAGACTGCATGAGCCATCCATTATTGCAGGAAAATTCTGGAGACACCCAACTCTTACTTGGCAATGAGGCCATTGTACGTGGTGCTTTGGAAGCTGGTGTTAATGTTGTGACTTGTTATCCAGGTACACCGTCTTCGGAAGTGCCAGATACTTTTAGGCGTATTGGCGGTAAAGACCGCTATCGCATGGAGTATTCTGTCAATGAGAAAGTAGCTTTAGAAGTGGGCTCAGGCTCTGCTCTTGCTGGTGCCATGACTCTTGTGACTATGAAGCATGTGGGGGTTAACGTAGCTGCTGACCCATTATTAACCACTACATATACGGGCCTGCCCGGTGGCTTGGTGCTACTTTCTGCCGATGATCCAGGCTGTCACTCCAGTCAAAATGAGCAAGATAACCGCCATTATGCACGTCTTGCCGTAATGCCCTGTTTTGAGCCTTCCACCGCCGCCGAAGCTAAGGATATGACTCGTGATGCACTACTTCTTGCCCGTGAAATGGAGCAACCAGTGCTTTTGCGCACCACCACAAGGCTTAACCACCAACGTGGTGCTGTGACCTTTGGGGCATTGCCAAAACCTGCTGATATTAAGACTTTTGAACGCTGTCCACAACGCTTTGTGCCTGTTCCAGCTGTGGCTAGGGCAAGGCACATTGTGCTTGAGGAAAAAATAAACGAAGCTAGAAAAACCGCCGCCAAATACTGTAAAGAGCAAAATAATGCTGGTGCAAGCCTTGGTATCATTGCCAGTGGCATAGCCCGTGCCTATATGCAAGATGCTCTATATAGCGGTAATTGGGCTAATAAAGTTAACACCTTAGAACTCGGCATGACTTGGCCTTTGCCCGAGGCAGAGCTTCTTACTTTTCTTAAAAAACATAAAAAAGTCTTGGTGCTTGAAGAGGGTGCGTTGTTGCTTGAAAATGACGTGCGCGCCCTTGCCCAACGCTTTAATATTGATGTTGAAATTGAAGGTAAGGATGATATTTTAACCGTGCAGGGTGAATATTCAACCAACCTTATATATGCAAAATTAGCTCGCATTTTTGGTGAATCCGTTAAAGATCTCGCCGCCGAAAGCCATAACATTCCCCTTGCTAATAGGCCGCCAAACCTTTGCGCTGGTTGTTCGCACCGTGCTGTGTACTATGCCGTGCGTGAAGTATATGGCGATGAAGCCGTATACGCCAGTGATATTGGCTGTTATACCCTTGGGCTTTTGCCGCCCTTGCGTATGGCTGATTTCTTAGTTTGTATGGGGGCGTCCATTTCTGCTGGTTGTGGCTTTGCTTCCATGTCTGAAAAGCCAGTGGTGGCCTTTATTGGCGATTCCACTTTCTTCCATACTGGTATTACAGGTCTTGCCAATGCTGTATTTAATAAGCATGACATTTTATTAATTATTCTTGATAATGGCACCACCGCCATGACTGGGCATCAGCCTAACCCTGGCATGATGCAAGATGTGCTGGGTGAGGATTCATTGCACCTTGATATTGAGGCCATTGTGCGTGGGCTTGGGGTAACAAAAATTGCCAAAACCAAAGCCTATAACGTGCGTGCCACCACTAAGGCCCTTGAGGAACTAAAAGCCCAAAGCGGAGTGCGAGTGCTTATTGCTGAGGAGCCTTGTGTACTTTATGCCCGCCGTACCTTGAAAAAGAGCATGAAGCAAATATCATACGTGGCTGAGCAAAATGAAGAGGCAACTATGTGCGTAGAAAAGCTGGCTTGCCCCGCTTTCTTGCGTGATGAAAATGGTATTTCTGTTGACTCAACACTATGCACAGGTTGCATGGTTTGCTTGCAAGTTGCTCCCACAGCTTTTAAAGCTCAGGCAAGGGAAAAGGTGTAATTATGAGTAATCGTCTTCGTATTTATATGACTGGTGTTGGTGGTCAAGGTACACTTACAGCTACCACCTTGCTTGCCCGTGTGGCCCTTGACCAAGGTTTGGAGGTTGTTGCAGGTGAAGTGCATGGCATGGCCCAGCGTGGTGGTGTTGTGGAATCTGTGGTTTTGCTTGGGGGGTGGCTTTCACCTAAACTTGAGCATGGCCAAGCTGATCTTGTGTTAGGATTTGAACCACTTGAAACCTTGCGTGGGCTTTCTTACTTAGCCGAAGGTGGCACTGTGTTTAGCAGTGTTGACCCCATGCCGCCTGTTAATGTTTGCTTGGGTAAGGAAGTTTACCCTGAAATTGAAACCATTAAAAAAGCCATATCTGATAAAACCAAGAATGTGCATTTTATTAATTGCCGTAGTCTTGGGCTTCAGGCAGGTTCCATTCAAAGCGGAAATACAGTGTTACTTGGTGCTGTGTGTGCGGCAAAGCTCTTACCATTTGGGGTAGATGCCATTGAGGCAGGTATTCGCAAATATCTAGCACCAAAGCTTGTGGAGTCGAATTTGAAGGCGCTGGAATTGGGCCTTAAAGCTATATAGTAGGTCGCTGAAAAATAGCAATCTACTGCGTCAGATTAAATTTTTGAGCGACCTAATTAGGTAAATAAAAAACGCTGTATGCTTATATGGCGTTTTTTAATTTTTAAATTGCCAATAAAAAAGCATAAAGGTTTAAACAATACGTGAAAATTGCTCAATGGCGGAGCTTAGTCTTTTGAAGGTATTTTCCTCATCGCCTTCTCTGACTGCATCTAGTACACAGTGTTGTAAATGCTTTTCCAAAATGGCTTGCCCAGTTTTGTGTAGTGCGGCTTTAGCGGCTCCAATTTGAATGAGTATGTCTTCGCAAGGTTTGTCAGTATCGAGCATTTTGGAAATTCCTCGAATTTGCCCCTCAATGCGCTTAAGTCTTTTTTGGGCCGATGCAATGTCCATACATTGTCGCATAGTGTTTCTCCTAAATCATAAATGGTCTTAGCATGATGTATATGAAGTGGCGAGACCGCCAAGGGCCGTTTCTCTAAATTTACAACTCATTTCACGTCCAATTTCATTCATGGCATTTATGGTGCAATCAAGCGAAATTTTATGGGTTTGCGGTGGTCTTGTGCTGGCAAGCAAGAAGGCATTATAAGCCTTAACACTGGCTATGGCGCAGCGTTCAATGCAAGGAATTTGCACAAGTCCTGCAATGGGGTCGCAAGTACTGCCCAAGTGGTGCTCAAGGGCAATTTCTGCGGCATTGGCAACAATATCCACATCATGCCCATGCACGTAGGCAAGCATAGCCGCAGCCATGCTGGACGCCACGCCAATTTCGCCTTGGCAACCAACCTCGGCCCCAGCAATGGAGGCATTGTGTTTAGCTAAAAAGGCAATGGATACAGCCGCAAGCAAGCCTTCACGCAAGGCCATTTTACCCACATGCATGTCATGCTTAAGGCTATATAAAAGGGACGGCACAACTCCTGCCGCTCCACAAGTGGGAGCCGTTACAATAACCCCACCGTCAGCATTTTCTTCAGAAACAGCAAATGCATAAGCGTTTATAAGCATTATATATTTATCAGGCTGGCGCGAACTTTTAAGGGCTTTTTCAAAGAGGTTTTTGGCTTGACGGCTAACCTCTAAGACCCCTGGTAAAAGACCTTCAGCATTAAGCCCACGTTCCACGCTTTGCATCATAAGTTCAATTATTTCATCAAGTTTTGTATTGATTTCGCTTCTACTAAGTTTAGTGATAGCCATTTCATTTTCAATGAGTACATCTGGTAGGCTTAAGCCAGTTTCGCTAATAATTTCTTGCAATTTGGCCATGGATCCGTATTCATATTTGGGCTTTCCTCTTTGTTCTTCCTCCTGCCCATTCCACTGAATAAAGCCCCCACCTATGGAATAATATTCTCTTTCAAGTAGCGTTTCGCCGTGTTCATCAATTAGGGTAAAGGTCATAATGTTGGCGTGGATGGAATCATGGTCGACCTTATCAAATATTACGTCTGATAAGGTAATAGGAATGTCATGGCCTGCAATGTTTTGCGTATATACTTGCTTAGGGTTTCCAGCAATTTCTTTAAGTATATTGGGTGGGCACTTTTGTGATTCATGACCAAGTAATCCTGCAATAATAGCCACATGCGTACCGTGACCTACGCCCGTGGCACTTAATGAGCCAAAAAGACGCACTACAATTTTTGCACTTTTTTTGGGTAATGAAGTCTCATTGCAATGTGTTATAAAATTATAGGCTGCCTTCATGGGCGCAATGGTATGCGATGATGACGGGCCAGGGCCACATTTTAATAAATCAAAAATTGTGGTCTCAATGGGTATTTTATATTGCGCATTGAGTGGTGTTTTAAGAAATCTATACATATTAACTTCCTTATTCAATTAGTGAAATTATTAAAGTATATACAAGTCCGCCAATGGCAAAAGTTCCCATAAATGCCACGAAAGCGTTGGATATTTTTTGCGAGGCGTAGACCTTCATGGCGGGAACTTTGCGTATGGCATACATGGGCATAAGGAATAAAATAGCCGCAATAATTGGACCGCCTAAAGAAGATATTAAATCAATAATACTAGGGTTTTCTATGGCTACAAAGCACAATGTGCATAGGAAAAATATGGGGATTGCAGTATTAATGGTTTTCATGGGTGGCTCTTTGTGGGCATTGCGATAGGCTTTGGTTGCAATGCCGCGCAAGCCTTCTCTGGCTCCTAAATAATGCCCAAAGAAGGAAGACCCAATGGCAAGTATACTAATAGGCGGTGCGAACCATGAAATAAATGGCACGTCAAGCTTATTGGCTAGGTATGAAACTATGGATATATTCTCATCCTTGGCTTGCATGAGGTCGGCATGGTTTAAGCAAAATAGGCAGGAATACACAAAGAACATAACAAAAACCAAAAGCATATTTGAAGTCCAAAATAAAACTTTATCGCTTTGTATTACAGCATTTTGTGGAAATTCTTTCTGTGTAGCAAGGGCAAATGAAGAAATAGCTGGAGAGTGGTTGAAGGAAAAAACTAAAATGGGTATGGTAATGATGAATGTTATCCAAAGGTTTGTATTTTCAGATGAATGGGTAAATATTTCAAAGTTCCAATGTGGAATGAGCGCGATAGAAAGAATTAACAGCATAGCACATAATGGATACACTAAGTATTCTGTGGCTTTAATGGCAGGTTTTTCACCTAATAGTAAAATTCCGACCATAAGTGCATTGAGGCCCATTGCAAGTATTGGGCGAGGCACTGACGGTACTCTCAGCTGGTGTACGAGAAATGAATCTACACTATTGGTTATGCCCACACCATAGATAAGTAAAATGGGATAAATGGCAAAAAAGTAGAGTACAGTAACTAAAAAACCAGCATTTTTGCCAAAAAATTCTTCCACAACTTCGGTAATATCACTACCAGGTTTGGATGAGGCCAGTACAAAACGAGAAAGTGCACGATGTGATAAATAGGTCATGGGGCCTACCATTGCAGTCATAACAATCAAAGGCCAAATGCCCCCAAGGCCTGCAGTTATGGGTAAAAACAGCACGCCTGCACCCACGGCCGTCCCAAAAAGGGACATGGTCCACATATTATGAAATTTTGTCCATGTTTTCATTTGCATCTCATAAATTATTTTTTTTTCATACTAACGTAAGTGCGCTCAAAAGCAAAATAATATTTTTTCGTTAGATTATATTGTTTTTTTAAAATTACACTTGACTAATACCCCTATGGGGTATACTTGTTTCGTACCACAGGAGGAATTATGAGTAAAGAGATAAAAAGTTGTTGTTCTTCTGGTTCAGGAGAAAGCACTAATGATACAGGTACTTGCGCTTGCGCGAGCAAAGAGCCATTACAAGAAATTACCAGCAGTAAATCCGCTTGCGCTTGCGCGAGCAAAGAGCCACTGCAAGAAATTACAAGCAGCAGCACTTGTGCTTGTGCGAGCACAAAACCTGCGGGTGGAGAGCAAGGCGGAGAGTTAAAAAGTTGCTGCGCACCTTCAGGGACATTGGGTGGTTTAGATAAGTTAGGTGAATTTTTTGAGCATTTAGCTAGTGTGCGCATGACTATGGTCAGTGCTTTCTTGCTAGTGCTAAGTTTTTTAATGCTTTTTGAATATATATGGTTGCCCATTGACCCTGCGTGGGGGGTAATTTTTATATCAGGTTTACCGCTTATGTATGCGGCCCTTGTAAGTATTGTTAATGATAGAAAAATCAGGGCATCGCTACTAATTTCCATAGCCATGATTGCAAGTATTGCCATTGGTGAAATTTTTGCCGCTGGTGAGGTGGCCTTCATTATGGCCCTTGGGGGTATTTTGGAGGATAAAACCATTGCCAGAGCCAAGCGTGGTTTGCAAAATCTCATTGCTCTAAGCCCTCAACAAGGGCGGCGTGTGCAAGGTGAAAAAGAAGAAATTGTCCCCATTGAGCAAATTGTAAAGGATGATACTTTGCGCATTCTCCCTGGCGAGACCATACCCGTGGACGGTATTGTGCTTACGGGTAATAGCTCGGTGGATCAGGCTATTATGACTGGTGAATCCCTGCCTGTGGATAAAGCCGAGGGCGACACCGTGTTTTGCGGAACTATCAACCGTTTTGGGGCCATTGATATACGTGCCACCAAGGTTGGTGAGGATTCGTCCTTACAAAAGCTTATTAAAATGGTGCAAGATGCAGAAAGAAACCAAGCACCTATGCAACGCATTGTGGATGTGTGGGCAAGTCGTCTTGTGCCTGCGGCTTTGTTAATTGCCGTGGTAGTTTACTTGGCAACGGGCGATATTATCCGTGGGGTTACGGTCTTGGTTGTATTTTGCCCTTGTGCCTTGGCTTTGGCAACGCCAACATCCATTGTGGCGGCCATTGGTCAGGCCACCAAGCATGGTGTGATTATAAAATCTGGTGAAGCACTTGAAAATATGGGTAAGGTGGATAGCATTGCCCTTGATAAAACTGGAACGCTTACCCTTGGTAATTTGCAAGTAAGCAATATTATTCCTTTTAATGAAGGTATGAGCCCAGAGCGTTTGCTGCAAGTTTGCGCATCGGTGGAGAGCCGTTCTGAGCATCCATTGGGTAAGGCGGTTATGGTTAAGGCTTCTGCTGATAAGACCGCACTTTTGTCCATATCTGACTTCACCATGCAGCCAGGTAAGGGTGTTGAAGCCAAGGTTGAAGATAAGCTAGTCTTATGCGGCACTGTGTCGCACCTGCAAGAAAAGGGTATTAATATTGATGCTAAGGCCCTTGAAAACCTTGAGGCCATGCGTAAGGAAGGTAAGGCTAGCATTATGGTGGGCATGGACGGTGAGTGCATTGGTATGCTCGCTTTATCTGATACTTTGCGCCCTGAAGTTAAGGAAATGGTTGACGATTTGCATG
>CAYJNE010000031.1:10172-12007 GCA_964371345.1 uncultured Desulfovibrionaceae bacterium
GTTGGTGATAGCCCCAAGTATGACTGAGCCTGTGTGAATATCTTGCTGTGGGTCATCAAGGCTTCCGTAGTAACGCACTGGAATGTCTTCAAATCCTGAGGTTGTGACTGACAAATTCATATCCAATGTATCGTTAATTAAGTCCACATTTCCGCTGCCCGTGAGCATTAGTGTTGGGCCATTTATCATAAGGTTTTTACTGTAGAGTATGCCGTTTGATATTGGGCCTGAGTCTTGTAAATCGTCAATAATGGTGCGCTCTCCGCTGAGTGTTCCATTTTTTTCCCGTGTTTGGAAAAAGCCTTCCACAATTTTAAGCCGCCACGTACCGTCAATGAGTGGGAGTATGGTCTCACTATTTGTTAATGCACCTTGGGCAGATAGCCATACAGAGCCTAAACCGCCGATGGCTGTTCCAAGTTCAAGGTCATGACTTAGGGCGAGCATATTTGCTTTTTCAATATTTACACCACCTTGAATATGCAAAGCATTGCCCACGGCTTTGCCCACAAAATCAACCTTGGTGTCACCACCATAAAACGTGCCTTTAATGGGGCTTAGGGTAAGGGTGCTATCTTGCATTTTTAAGGGTATGCGTACATTGGTAGTGGTGGTTTTGTGCCAGCGCAATACATCAATATGTATGTTGCCTTTGGCATTATTTTCTTTTAGCCAATTAAGTGACCAAGCTTTAGGGTCGGTTGGTTTTGCGGTTGCGGCCTTTAGTGCTGAGTTAGCTTGTTTAGATTTTTTGGGCGGAAATATTTTATCCAAATCAAGTAAATTGATTTTGAGGTTAACGTCCCATAATGGTTTTTCGGCAGTTATTTTATGTATATTGCCGCTAATATTCATTTTATCAAGAGTGAGTTGTAGGTCGGATATGTGAAATTCTTGATTTTTATTGGAAAGCTTGGCTTGCATTTTCAAAGTTTGCGGGGCTGAGGCCACAATGGGGCTTTTGGTGTCTGAGCTTAGTTTTTCTGCTAGTACGGAGAATTTGTCCGTACCGCCTTTGAGGTACATTTCCCATTGTAATTTATTGGCATAGTCTAAGTTCATTTTTCCGATGAGGGTAGTGTTGGCAAAGTTTGGGATAACTATATTGGCATCAGCCACACTAAACGTACTTTTTACGCTATCAAAGGAATATTTACCGTCTGCATCGGCTAAAATGTCTTGTTTTAAGCCTATGAGGTCACTATTTAAGGTCATTTGTACTTGCCCGGGGATGTCTTCAAGCACAATGTCAGTGTAATTTCTACCCACAAGGGTTAGCACGCCATTTAAGTTTGAGGCAATATGCATGTCTGGTCTTTGTAAATCTGTCTTCCAAAGCCCCGTATAGCGCAAAACTTCTGGCATATTGCGAATCATTTTCTTGGTTAGCGGAGTGGATGTAAACTTACCCGCAACTTTGAAACTATCAAATGTTGTTCTTTCCTTGGATTTACTGGTAAAGAATCCGTCCTCAGTACTCATGGTGAGCTCGCCCACCTTGCTAATTAAGAACTCGCCTAAATTCTTACCATAGGCTATGAATGATGTGTCTAAGGAAAGCCTGCCCCCAAATATTTCACGGCCTGCAAGTATGGTTAACGGGTCTTCAGAGCGCACATTGCGTAAAACTGCCGTAATGTCGTAGCCAGATTGTTTTTCCTCAGTGCGAAAAAGTATAACCTTAGCTTTGGCCTTGCCATTGTAGATTTTATCCACATCAAAATTTAATATTACAGCATTGGGGTGATTTTTGGGGTTGGCCTTTTCATTTTGATCTGAGGGTATGCAATTAAAGTCAACTCCGCCCACGGTTAGGCCCCAAGTGGTTAATTTAT
>CAYJNE010000032.1:0-8311 GCA_964371345.1 uncultured Desulfovibrionaceae bacterium
CTTTTTCAAGGGATTTGCCACTGGCATCTTGATGAATAGCCACAAGACAAGGCACCCCGCCGCCTTCGGTAAAGGTACGGCGCACTAGGTGACCTGGGCCTTTGGGGGCGATTAGGAATACGTCCACATCTTTAGGTGGTTCAATTTGTCCAAAGTGTATATTAAATCCATGTGCAAATAGTAGGCACTTATTGGAGTTTAAGTGTGGCTTAATGTCTTGTTCATAAACTTGGGCTTGAACTTGGTCAGGTAGCAAAATCATAATAAAGTCGCCTTCTTTGGCGGCTTCTGAAGCGGAAACGGGGTTAAAACCGTGCTCTTTGGCAAGTTCATAGTTAGCACCACCAGGACGCTGGCCTACGATGACTTTAACACCAGAGTCACGTAGGTTTTGAGCATGAGCATGACCTTGGCTACCATAGCCGATAATGGCTACGGTTTTGTCTTTGAGTAGGGATATGTCAGCATCGCTTTCATAATACACTTTCATGAGTAATCCTTAAATATAATACGGCTAAAGGTTAAAATTATTATTCCGCATGCATGGAGCGGCGCATGGAAACTGTGCCCGTGCGAGCAATTTCTTTAATGCCAAAGCGTTGGAATAAATTAATAATTGCTTGTAATTTTTCTTTGTTGCCAGTGGCTTCAATGGTCATTTCATTAACGCCCACGTCCATAACACGGCAACGGAAAATTTCTACAGTGCGAAGTATTTCGCCCCTATTATCGCCCTCGGCATGTACTTTTATGAGCATCATTTCACGCCCAACGGCACTTTGCTCGGTAAAGTCCACAACCTTAATTACAGAGACAAGCTTGTGTAATTGTTTGGTTATTTGTTCAATTATTTGAGCATCACCGCTGGTGGTAATGGTCATATGCGATATGCCAGCATCAAATGTAGGGGCAACATTTAGGGATTCAATGTTAAAACCACGTCCGCTAAAAAGCCCAACCACACGGGACAAAACTCCGGGTTCATTTTCTACTAATACTGATAAAACGTGTTGCATTGTAGGCTCCTATACCAAAAGCATTTCGTTCAAAGCCGCACCAGCGGGAACAATTGGACAAACATTTTCTTCACGCTCAATGACCACATCAATAATGGTTGTATGCGGTGAAGCAAGAGCCTTTTTAAGGGTTGAGTCAATGTCAGATGCTTTGGTAATGCGGTACCCTTCTGCGCCATAGGCCTCAGCAAGTTTTACAAAGTCTGGCTGGGCTTCCATATTGGTAAAGCTGTAATTTTGCTTATAAAACAACTCTTGCCATTGGCGCACCATACCTAAATTACGGTTATTAAGTATGATAATTTTTAAAGGAAGTTTATTTTCCACTGCTGTGGCAAGCTCTTGTATATTCATTTGAATGGAGCCATCACCTGCAATAGTTACCACCAAGCTCTTGGGGAAGGCAAATTGCGCCCCAATGGCCGCAGGAAAACCATAACCCATGGTACCAAGCCCACCAGAGGTAAGCAAGGTGCGTGGTTTGTCAAAGCCGTAGAATTGAGCTGTCCACATTTGGTGTTGCCCAACTTCTGTGGAAATAATAGCCTTACCCTTACAAGTGCGGTGCAAAGCTTCAATAATAGCCTGAGGCTTTATGCCGCCTTTATCTTCATTGTAGCAAAGTGGACATTCTTTATCCCATTTGCGTAACTGTTTAACCCATGGACTGTGAGCTTTTTTCCAATCTTTTTCTGACTTATCCTTTTCTAATATGGACAAGATACCCTGCAAAGCTTCACGGCAATCACCAACCACAGGAACGTGTACTTCAACATTTTTGCGAATGGAGGTTGGGTCAATATCAATATGCACAATACGTGCATTGGGGGCAAATGCAGAAATACGCCCCGTCACACGGTCATCAAATCGTGCACCCACTGCCATGAGTAAATCACAGTTATTAATAGCCATATTTGCGGCATAAGAGCCATGCATACCCACCATGCCAAGCCACAGATCGCTCTTACTTGGAAAGCCCCCAAGACCCATGAGGGTAGAGGCTATGGGTAGGTGATAGGTTTCGGCCAATTTTTTCAAAATCGGTGCAGCATCAGAGCTAATAACCCCACCACCTATGAGCAATAGGGGATTTTTGGCTTTAACAATTTCGTCTGAAGCACGGCGAAGTTGGTTTAAGTTAGCCTTATAGGTTGGGTTATAGCTACGCATTTGGACTTTTTCAGGCCAAACAAAATCGGTTACGGCTTGCATAACGTCCTTTGGTAAGTCCACAAGCACAGGCCCAGGACGACCAGAACGAGCAAGATAGAAAGCTTGACGCAAGATTGTGGTAAGCTTTGTAATGTCCTTAACCAAGAAATTATGTTTGGTGCAAGGGCGAGTAATGCCAACAATATCAACTTCTTGGAAGGCATCATTTCCGATTAAGGGCGTTGGAACTTGCCCACTAATAACCACTAGGGGTATGGAATCACAATATGCGGTCGCTATGCCCGTGACGGTATTGGTAGCACCAGGGCCTGATGTTACAAGGCAAGTGCCTACTTTACCCGTGGCACGAGCATAGCCATCGGCTGCGTGCACAGCAGCTTGTTCATGGCGGACTAGGACGTGACGAAGTTCTGGATGGCGAGGTATTTCGTCATAAATGTCAATTACGGCACCACCAGGGTAGCCGAAAAAAACATCAACTCCTTCACGTTTTAGCGTTTCAAGCAAAATCTGCGCACCAGTCATTTTCATTTTTATTTTTCTCCTGCCGTATGTTGCTCAAGGCGAGCCATAAGTTGAGTTTTGCCTTCAAGTTTTTGTTTTTTAAGCTGTTTTAGGGTTTGCTCCTCGGTGGGAGTGCGAAAGTTTTTGCCTTCAAGTTTACTGACCTGCTTAGAATATAATAGGTGTTCATCCCATAAATCTTTGAGCTCAGGATCAGTTTGTGATAACTTTTCAAGCATTTCTATTTCGTGTTTTTCCATCTGAACTCTCCTTTGTTTATACGCCTATATGGGCGTAGTTTATATCTATTTTGAACTTTTATAAGTTCAAATTTACTGTGCTTCGTGTATCTTAGCCTAAGGTGCGTGCATATTCAAGTAAGGAATTCACCACAATGCGGTCCACAAGCTCAATGGCAAGCAGGACAATTAGCGGAGAGAAGTCTATGCCACTTGTATAAGTAAAAGGCAATGCTTTTCGTATGCGATAATAAACTGGCTCTGTAAGTGTGCGTAATGTACGCACAATTGGGTTGTATGGGTCAGGGCGTACCCAAGACAGGAGCGCAGATATAACCACAACCCAAAAATAAATTTTCAAAAGGCTGCCAACCACAATGGCTATGGCACTAAGGGTGTTTGCAAGTACAATCATAATTTACCTCAAATGTATTTTTTTTATATATTTATGATATATATTTGTTTTTCAAAAGTTCTTTCAATGCTGTAAATGTATCAACATTTATGGCGGCGTCAAGGCTTGAATCTCTATACGCCACAAATGAAATATCGCCAGCTTTGGCCGCTTGTTGATCATTGGCACTATCGCCTACAAACAATGTAGTATCCGCAGGTATTTGCCATTGTTCAAGAATTTTATAAATTCCGTGCGGGTCTGGCTTTGGGGTAGCGTCTGCGGCAGTAATTACGGGGTTAAAAAAACCATGCAAGTTAAATGTATCAAGCACGGCGGGCATTCCGTCAAACCTATTGGTATGCACAGCCATTTTTATGTTATGCTCTTTAAGCCAAGTGATGAAATCTAAAAAATGTTCTTCCAGCGTAATAAGTGGCATAATATCACGCTGATAGTTCACCACAGTTTTATAAACGGTGGCAAGTTTTTCATGCAGCTCTTTGGGGATAATATGCTCAAAGGCCCCCCGCACAGTGGACATATATGTAAATGCTTCTTGCTCTGGTGTGAGTGGGGGTAAATCAAGTGCCTCTAATACCTTATTATAATATGTGGCATTGGCGGCACGAGAGTTTAATATAACGCCGTCACAGTCAAAAATAACGCCCTTAAGACTGCTTGGCATATTAAGATACTTCATTATATGTTCTCCAAAAGAATGAAATGCAATTTTTTTTGTAGCCAAGGGGATGATTCTTTTTGCCGCTCACTACTATTTAATATGTGCCCAATTTCTGCGTGACATTCCTTTATATTAGGATATTCTTGCAAGCCTAAGCTTTGCTTTGTGTCATCAGATAGCGGAAGGACATTTTCGCATACATCATATATTTGTGCGGCCATATCCATATGATTTACAATAATTGTGCAGTTATCTTCCAGGAAAACTGCGGCATTTTCAAACACAATCTTCCATGGCGGAAGTAGGGCATCGCTAGTATCAAGCCTGCTTTCAATTTCTTCAATGTCGCTAAATTCTTCATCTTGTTCAGCACCAAGGGCAGAAACAAGCCCCTGCATACCCTCAGAATATGTTTGGGTAAGGGTATTAATTTCAAAAAAACGTTCTTCTAAAAGTGAGGCCCAAAGCAAAATCTTTTGTGCCGCTTGCAATACATGAATATTGTTGGTGTTGACTGTAGTGTCGCCTGTTTTGGAAAAATGCAGCAGTTGGTTACGTTCTTCAATATTTTTTGCCTCACGACCTTGATCTTGCGCGCCAATAATCGTGTGTATGGGCATACCAAAAAGGGCGGCCTCACTCATGGCATGTAAATCATCAAAGCAAGCCTTAGCCTCCTTGGGGGTGAAGGGATAATTACTCGGCTGCCAATAACCTTCGGGCATATTTTCAAAACCAGGCCAAAGGCATGATGCCTTAATTATAGGTAAAAGCTCAGCTAAAAAAGGGGCAGTCATATTTTCTTTGCGCAAAATAGGTAAAAAAAGTGCTGGTGTTTGGTGGTTCATGTATGACTCCTTCATAAGCAGATACATAGTATAAACATAGATGCCCAATGACGCAATGATTTATGAGGCCATGAGCGTAAAAATATACACATAAATATTCCGCGTGGTAATGCTTTGTTTTAATTACTTAAAAAAATAGTTTTTGTATTTTTTAGTATATATTTTTAAGCCTTGCATTAAGCAAGTCTTGACCTTGTGCTTTGTGGGGCGTATAGTTGCAGAAATAGTATGAACAACTACGCAATTTATTGCGTGTAGTCTTTGTGTATTGCTGCTTGAAAGTCTGTTTTTGTAAGCAGTGTAAATTTGCAAAGAATTTGACGCTTAAGATGTCTGCATAAATGTGTAGAGTCTGTAATTATGGAGGCAATATGTTTGGTATTGGAACACAAGAAATACTGGTGCTACTTGTGGTGGCATTGGTTATATTTGGGGCGAATAAATTGCCTGAAATTGGTAACGGCCTTGGCCGAGCCATTCGCAACTTCAAGCGGGCTTCATCTGAGCCTGACGAAGTGGATATTACCCCCAAGGATAAACAACCCACCGATGACAGCTCTAGAAGCTGAACTTTAGCGACATTTATAGATTAGGAGTTCACATGATAGCCGAACAAATTTCTATTTTTCTTGAAAATAAAGCGGGTAGGCTTGCAGAAGTTACTCGTACTTTGAGTGATGCTGGTGTTAGTTTGCGTGCTCTTTCCTTGGCTGATACATCTGATTTTGGTATTTTGCGCATTATTGTGAGTGACTTTGAAAAAGCTAAAAAAGTACTTAAAGACAAGGGTTTTACCACAAGGCAAACATCTGTTGTTGCCGTAGAGGTGGAAGATAAACCTGGCGGACTTAACGAAACCTTGGAGCTTTTTGCAAAAAATTCTATAAATGTTGAATACATGTACGCTTATGTGCAAAAAGATACCGACAATGCTACCATGATTTTCCGCTTTGATGATACGGATAAAGCCATAGAAGTATTGAAAAAGAATAATGTTCCTATTGTTCCAAGTGCTAGGCTTTATGCATAATGTTTTGATTTATCAGATGTCAAAAATTATTTGACATTTTTGTAAAATTGCTTAGAATTGGAATATATTTTATCGCCCACTCTGGAGGGAAGTATGTCTTTTGAAGTATTAAATTGGCAAGACGGTGTTGCTCGTGTTGTTAATAATCGTGGTCTATACGCTAAATTACTTGTACGTTTTGCTGATAGCCTAGGCGATGCCCCTGAAAAAGTTGCCCAAGCCGTAGCAGACGGCAATTTTGAAGATGCCCAAATGCAAGCTCACACCATTAAGGGTACAGCTGCAAACCTTGGCGCAGAAGCCCTTGCTGAAGCAGGAAAAGTGCTTGAAGAAGCCATTAAAGCACAATCTGGCATTGAGCCTGCCATTGAAGAGCTAAAAAAGGTGCTGGCTGTATCGCTAGAAGCCATGCGCGCCTTTGAAGCATAGGACTTTTGATTGTTGCATAAAAATACATTAAGTCTGCATAGTATATGGAATAATTGCCGGCTTTTGGTGTTGCAAATACATGATTTTAGAACCCCGTATTATACGGGGTTTTTTGTTGCATAATTTTTCTGGATTTTTTCTCTGTGTCAGTGTATTGACAGTGGTGTAGTCAATGCTTTTTTGGATTTATATTTTTTGTAAAGCTTTTAAGGAAACGCTTATTAAATCAATGCTTCCTTAAATGTTTATATGGGCCTAATCTTGGGAGATGTGCATGGAATGGCAAGATAGTGGTATTATTGGTCAAAGTACAACATTGGCCGAAGTATTTCGCATACTTATGAAAGTTGCCCCCACAGAAAGTACAGTGCTTGTTACTGGGGAGTCTGGTACGGGCAAAGAACTTTTGGTGCGTGCATTACATGCCAATAGTGAAAGGGGCTCAAAGCCCTTTGTACCTATAAATTGTGGTGCAATTCCCAAAGAGCTTTTGGAGTCTGAACTTTTTGGACATGAAAAAGGTGCCTTTACACACGCCATTCGCTCCCGCCCAGGACGCTTTGAACTTGGTGACGGCGGTACAGTTTTCCTTGATGAAATTGGTGAAATGGATTTAAGCCTACAGGTTAAAATCCTTCGAGTATTGCAAGAAAAAGAAATCGAAAGGGTTGGCGGATCAGGCATAAAAAAAGTTGATGTGCGCATTATTGCTGCCACCAACCGTGACCTTGAGCAAGAGGTAGCTAAGGGCCGCTTTCGTGAAGATTTATATTACAGATTAAATGTTATTCCTTTACATTTACCGCCTTTACGTGAGCGTGGTGGTGACGTGCTCTTGCTAGTGAGCCATTTTTTACAAAATTTTTGTAAGAAGAAAAAGAGAGAAAGCCTTACACTTTCGCCCATTGCGGCCCGTATATTAACTGCCTATCCTTGGCCTGGTAATGTGCGTGAGCTTGAAAATTTTATGGAGCGTCTTAGTATTTTGGTGGACGGTAATGTTGTGCAAGTGGAAGACTTGCCACAAAAAATACTTGATGCAGTGGGGCCGCTTGATGACCTGCCAGAGGTTGAAGAAATCGTTACCGCTGAACCTATTAAGGAAAATATTGCCCCCACAAGTGCGGCTCCTGCACCCAGTGAGCGCAGTGTAGAGCAAGGCTTTGTGTGGCCCAATTTGCAAGACCTTGAAAACTTTAATATGGGGCTTAAAGAATTTTTGGATAGTATTGAAGATCGCCTACTTGAGGAAGCTTTAGCAAAGTCTGACGGAGTAAAAAATCAGGCGGCGGAGCTATTAAAAATTAAACGCACCACACTCATTGAAAAATTAAAAAAGAAGGGTCATTAGAAAATATATCCAAAATGCTTGGAATATTTTTTGCATAAAAATTTAGCGATGCTAAAAAATAGTTTTGCCGCTAGTCGGTTTCTTTGCCATGCGTTTGTAACGCTTATTTGTGTAGCTCTTGTGCTTATCATGCCTACTATGGGTATGGCTGCCTCTTGGCAGTGGCAGGAGAAGGGTGCAAGTGAGCGTGTTATAATTGACCTTGATGAAGCCACAAGCCCACTCAAGGCCAAGCGTAATGGCGCGCATTCAGTGCTTTTACCGTTAACAATTGGCGGGCCACTGGCATTAAATGGGTCTTCACCTGCAGAGGGCAAACTCACGCTTGATGTTATGTCAGACGCTAACGGCATTACCTTGCAATTACAAAACTCTGCCTTTGGCTATATAATGAGGCAACCTTCTCCAACACAAATTATAATTGATATTTTTCCAGACCCGCTTGGGGCTCGTTGGCAACCTGACGGCAAGTTGGCCCCTGCTGGCACTAAGGCAAAACCAGTAGAAATCAAGCCTATCGAGGCTATGCCCATAGATGCAAAGCCCGTCACAAGTGTTCAACCAAGCATGCCACCAGAGAATAAATCTCAAGCTGTGCCAAGCACGCAAGCACCAGAGCAAAACGCGCCCGTACAATCTACT
>CAYJNE010000032.1:8411-11962 GCA_964371345.1 uncultured Desulfovibrionaceae bacterium
CCAGAAGATACCAAACCACCTAATCCCGCACCCACAAGTGAAATGGATCTCCCCGTGCGAGAAGCCAATGGCACTTTACGTACGGAAGAAAATAGTAAATCAGACCTTGCGGACGTGGTTAAGTCTAAGCCCGTGTCTACTGCTGTTAAAATGCCTGCTCCCATATTGGTAGCCGCCGCTGATATAGATAATGATACGCCTGTTATGGATAATTCTGATGTCAACACTGAAAACATTAAGACCGTTGCATCCAGAGGCACTGCCATTGGCGCGCAAGAGCTTAAGGGTAGCATTAATACCATGGGGCCTGAATACTGGCCCGAAGGTGACGGCCTAAGCACATATTTACCAGGTCAAGAACCCAGTGGTGATGCATCAGCAGTTTCCCCTGCGTCATCGCCTTCAAGCCAAGATTCTGGGCAAATTTCACCTGTTACAACATCACCCAGTGGTACTGGTGCGCAGGAGGCGACAACGCCTATTCAAAATCCAGCTGTGACTCAAAGCCCAAGCCCAAGTCCCACTCAAACCGAAAGTGCGGCTTCAGGTGGGGTAGCGTCACCACAACCTGTAGGGCAAGACAACTCAAGCTCCATTGCGCCAAGTTCTAATGCTGAAGGTGGTGCTACACCTGCTACTGAACCTGTTTCTGAGCAGACTGCAGATCAGACTGTACGTCAAGGTATTAACACTGTGGGCAAACCGCCAGTTCCAGTGGAAGAACAGGTTGAAAGACCAATTATTTACCAAGATGAAGAAGGCAATGTCATAGAAAAGCCGCCTGTGCCAGAAGAATTATTTGCCGAGGCTGGAAGGCTTATAGATGCCTCTAAATATACCGAAGCTGTACCCATATTAGAAAAATTACTTGCCATTTCAAATATCCCAAAGGAAATGCGTGAGCAGGCTTTGTATAACCTAAGTGATGCATTGTTCATTATCCATGAAGGTAAGCCCCTTGAAGGTTTTGAGCCCATTAGCAAGGTCACAAGCGAGGCCATGAATGTTAATTTGCGCTCCACCCGTGTTCCTGATGCTTTGTATCGCTTGGGTATTGTGAATTTGGGTGTGGGCAATTTTGCCGAAGCAGATGGATATTTTAAGGCCCTAAAACGCCGTTATCCTTATGATATAAACATTCCAACGGCCTTTTATCAGCTTGGCAAGGCGCAATTTGATAAGGGCCTCTATGCCGAAGCCGCAAAGAATTTCCGTATGGTTGTTGAGGAATATCCAGACGCCTCTGCTCTTGATGAATCTACAACATCCCTTGTTAAATCCTTGGCTAGGCTAAAGGATTATAAGGAAGCCAAGGTATTTGCAGACTTTGCTGAAATGCGCTGGGCAAGATATTATGTTGAAGACCCTGACTATATTAATTATCTAGCAGAAATAGAATATAATCTAGGCGACAAAGCAGGAGCATTAAGACGCTACTGGCTTTTGTATAACCTTGATCCAAAGCATGAACGCAGTGCCGATGTGCTTGCTAAAATTGGTGACTTATATTTTGAAACCAATCGCCCCAAAGCTGCTTTGGAAATTTTTGGCGAAATTGAAGCTCGCTTCCCCGACTCTGATGCGGCAGCTCTTGCCTATTTGCGCCGCTCTGAAAAGGGAATTTATGACAGCCCCATAAATATGGCTGAGATGTTTTCTGTTTTTGAAAATCCGGGAACACCACTACCACAAGTTGCTTATAAAACATTACAAAAAGATCGCCCAAATGATAAAAGAAGTATTACCGCAGGCTTAAAGTATGCCCTATGGCAACTTTGGAATAGGGAGTACACAGACGCCATGGGTAGTGCCGCAGATTTTATAGATTTATACCCAGAAAATGCAGATGCAGAGCTTGCTAGGGACGTCATTATGCGTGGCTTCATGGCGGATTTAAAAAACTCATTGGCCGAAGAAAACTACGGGCGAGTGCTAATTTTATGGAATGGCTTTCCCATCGTGCGGGAACGCTATGGCCCCATTGACCCAGATTTACGCAATGCCCTTGGGCGTGGTTATTTAGAACGTGGCGAAGATGAAAAAGCTATGGATATGTTAGCAGAATTTCTAAAAACGCCTCCAGACTCTCGCTTTAGTGAGCCAACATTTGCCCTGTATTTTAATAAGTATTTGGAGAGTGGCAATTGGAATGCCATGCTTGACCTTGGCGAGCTTGTAAAGGATTGGAAAATGCCGCCATCAATGCGTGGTCAGCTTGATTACGCGCTTGCCCTTTCTGCTGAAAATTTGGGTCTTCGTGAAAGAGCATTAATACTTTGGGAAGAATTGGCGGAAAATAATAATATTCAATTATATCAGCGTGCATATGCAACGTATTTCTTAGCAAAGGATGCAGAAGAACGCCAAGATATTAAAGAAGCCTATGCCTATAACTTAAAGACATTGGAACTTTTTGAACAGCTACAGCAAGAACGCTCAGACCGTGCCGATACTGACCGCATGAAGGAAGCCATTGTATCACTTATGGATATTACAGAAGTGTCCAACAGGATACCTGAGGCCTTAGAATGGGTTGAAAAATATGGAACTTTTGTTTCTGAAGATTCGCCAGAATATCCAGGCTTGCGCTTTCGTGAAGCTAGGCTTAACCGCAAACTTGGTAATGATGAACGAGCTCGCATGCTCCTAGAAATTATTGTAAATGACTACGCAAGCTCACCATTTGCTGCCGCCGCTGGAACAGAGCTTAGTACCTTTGAAATGTCACGGGATTTGCGAAACTTTATGCCAGGTGGACAAGGCGGAGGTACTGCCCAACAAGGCGGATAATCTACAATATTATAAATAAAAAAAGCCCTTTGTACTAAAGTGCAGAGGGCTTTTTAAATGTTTAATATGTCTTATAAAACCTACTTAACCCACTCAACAACTTGCTCTTGGGTACGGCGGGTTTTGGGGCGTTCTGGGTCGCTTTCTCTTTTGCCAAAGGCAACCATGCAGGCTACGCCAAAAGTTTCGTTATCAAGAAGGTTTTGCTTGGTTAGTAGATTTTCAACTTCTTCCTTCTTAAAGCCTTCAATGGGGCAGGAGTCAATATTAAGCATTGCCGCTGTGGTCATCATATTTCCAAGGGCAATGTAGCATTGGCGGGCGGCCCACTCAAATTTGGCTCTATCATTTCCAGCATAGGCAAAATCATTATCAATGAAATTTGCAAAGAAATTCATGCGCATCTCTCTGGCATCTTCGGGTAGATTTTGAGTATCTTGCATAATGGTTTTGCTGATGTATTCGCCACGAGGGTCCATGGTTTTTGCCTTGCGAGCAAGAATAATTAAATAATGGCTGCATGTAGGTAATTGCCCTTGTGCACCCCAACAAAGCGGCTTTAAGGCTTCACGCAAGGCCATATTTTGTACCACAATAAATTTCCAAGGCTCAAAGCCAAAGGATGAGGGCGAAAGCCTGCCAGCTTCTAAAATGGTGTTAAAATCTTCATCAGAAACTTTGCCATTAGCATCAAAAGTTTTACATGCGTGGCGGAAATTCCAAGCCTTGAACATGGTTTCGGTAATGTTTGACATAATTTA
>CAYJNE010000033.1:0-11947 GCA_964371345.1 uncultured Desulfovibrionaceae bacterium
ACAGCATACAAAGCGCAAAAAACATCAATTTTACCCTGAAAAAAAGGTTTCACCAGTTCCTCCAAAATACACGATATTCTAATTTAATAAATGGTTACAATAGTTATCGTGGAAAGGTACAGGCGTTTTACTGGGGTGTGCTCCGCGGCCTTTTGGGGCTTTGGGTCGGTTTTGCGGTATTTTCCTTTTTCCCTCTCGCTTCGTCAAAATTAACTTTTTGAACGCATGTATTTATATACACTCTGCCTTCCAAAAGTTAATTTTTCCTTGCGAGAGAAAAAAATCAAAAATACACACAAAACTACCCAAAAAAGTGGCACTCACATTTTTACTGCGTGCTTCGCACTTGCAAAAATGGTTCGCCCGCGGGGTGTTTTAAATTGTACCTTACCAAAAATATTCGATAATATTATGATTTATACTTTGTCATTAAAATTAGTATCAGTTTTATTTTATGACATTCTAATCATTTAATAGCTTATAATACTTTTATCCAAAATATGCTTTTTTAGTTGTTTGCTAGCAAATTACCGTTCACGGCATTTTGGGTTTTGCCTTGTGTCCAGCTTTGCAAATTTTCTAGTGCAAGGTGTAAAATATTGGCCCTTGCTTTGCGGGTGGCCCAGCTAATATGCGGGGTTATAAGGCAGTTGGGTGCAGTTAGTAATGGGTTATTTTTATCTGGTGGCTCTGTGGAGAGTACATCAACTCCAAGCCCGCCCAGTTGCCCACTGTGCAAGGCTGCTGCAACATCGGCCTCATTTAAGAGTGCTCCACGTGCGGTATTTAAGATGATGCTACCCTTTTTCATGCTGGCAAGACGCTTTGCATCCACAAATTCGCGCGATTCATCATTAAGCGGGCAGTGCAAGGATATAACATCACTGGTGCGAAAAATTGTGTCTAAATCC
This sequence comes from uncultured Desulfovibrionaceae bacterium, assembly GCA_964371345.1. Taxonomy (GTDB): domain Bacteria; phylum Desulfobacterota; class Desulfovibrionia; order Desulfovibrionales; family Desulfovibrionaceae; genus CAYJAD01. The sequence continues at coordinate 912 of CAYJNE010000033.1, forward strand.
ACAAAGGTACAAGGATAGTCAGAGCACTCTTTGGGTGAGCGATTGTAGGCCTGCACCTCCATATCCATAGCATGGGCCATTTGCCCCACCCTATGCCCAATATTGCCAAAGCCTATTATACCCATGCGCATTTCTGATAAGTCGCGCAAAGGCTTTAACCAATAGCACCAGTCAGTGCATTTATTCCAATCGCCATTTTTAACGCTGGTACTGTGCTCACTAATGGCACGGGTTAGCTCAAATAACAGAGCCATTACGTGCTGGGCCACAGTGCCAACTCCATAGGCTACTACATTGCATACAGGAATACCAAGCTTTGCCGCCGCTTCAATGTCTACCACATCATAACCAGTGGCCATGATGCCGATGTAGCGTAAATTGGGGAGCTTTTTTAAGGTTTCGGCACTGAGCGGAGTTTTGTTGGTGAGAACAACTTCAGAGTTAAGGGCTCGCTCTACAATTTCTTCTGGTTTTGTGCGGTCGTACTTGGTTACATTGCCAAGGGCCTCAAAGCCAGCCCAGCTTAAATCACCAGGGTCAATGACCTTTGCATCAAGTATTGCAATATTCATGAGAATCCTATGATTATAAATTAAAAACTTTTCATGGCAGAATGCCGCCATGAAAAGTTTTTATATTAATGCGTTTAAATGAATTTAATTAGTTGTTGATAACGCGGAAGTCATCACGGCGATTTTGCGCCCAAACAGCTTCGCCAGTACCTTGAACGATTGGGTTTTCCTTACCATAGCTTAGCATTTCCATTTGAGCAGGATTTACACCAAGCATGGTTAGATATTCAAAGGCAGCACGGGCACGGCGCTCGCCAAGAGCTAGGTTATATTCTTGAGTACCACGGGCGTCGCAGTTGCCTTCAATGCGCACACGAATACGTGGATATAGCTTCATAAGGTCAGCCTTTTGGCGCAAAATTTCTTTACCTTCGGCGTTAAGGTCAAATTTATTAAAGGCAAAGTAAATACGGCCGTCAGTAATTTGCTGCATGGCAGTTTGTTCTTCTTGGGTCCAACCAGTTTCCATTGCTGGTTCGCTACCGCTACTTTGCTTGCTAGAACAGCCGAAGCCTGCGACCATGGCTAACATAAGGGTTAAAATAATTGAAAATTTTCTCATAGCTTCCTCCTAAAAAATTTCTTGCTATGTATTTTCCTGTACAATGAGTTGCACAAGTCTTTTTGCAATTTAATGTTGCTTCTCGCATCATTATATATTTATACATAAAAAGCAAGAGTATAATCGCATTTTTTTGTGAATGCTTTATGGTGTGTTGTGAATTAAAAAATACGCAGATAAAAAATAAGATATAACATACTAAAAAAATATGTTTTAAAAATTATTTTAGAGCAACATAATTTGCAAAGCCCCAAATTAGAGTGCCGTGGGTAAAACCCTTATTCTGTGCTTTTTTTGGTTGCAGTACTTGCTCTCATATGGTACTGCCAGCAGGTTATTTATTGTACAAATGGGTACCAATGACTTCTAGTGTTATTATTGTATTGATATATATAATTTTTTAATGTGTTTTTTGCATTTTTTTGAGGGGACAAGTATGAAAACTTTAGTTAATTTTTTTATGGTAAGTGTGGTTTCTTGTGGTGTTTTGCTTTTAGCTGCTTGCGGTGATGATAAAGCGCAACAAGCCCCACCGCCGCCCATGGTGTCTGCCTATGAAATTAAGGTAGCAGATCACCCTTACAATACTAACTACCAAGGCGTTACCCAAGGTAATAGAGCTGTTGATGTGCGAGCCCGTGTGCAAGCTATTATTGAAAAAAGACTTTACACCGAAGGGCAATACGTTGAGCAAGGGCAATTACTTTTTCAATTAGAGCGTGACCAATACGAAGCCAGAGTGCAAGAGGCCAACGCCCAGTATGAAAATGCCAAGCGTGAGTGGAACCGCATTCGTCCTCTTTATGCCAAAAATGCCGTTAGTCAAAAAGACCGTGACAACGCTCAGGCTGGCTATGAAACTGCAAAGGCAAATTTGCGCACCGCCCAAATTAACCTTGATTATTGCCAAGTTGTTTCGCCTGTTTCTGGTTATACATCCAAGGAAGAAGTTACCGTTGGTAACCTTGTAAATAATGGCACTTTGCTCACCTATGTTAATCAGACTGATCCTTTTTATGTAAATTTCTCCATAGCCAGCACTGAGTATATGCGTATGCAACAACTTGCTGTGCAGGGGCGTATGGAAATTCCAAAAAATAACGCCTATTCCGCAAACATTCGCCTTGTGGATGGCGCCATGTATATGGAAGAAGGCGAAGTGACCTTTGTGGGCACACAAGTTAACCAAACCATGGGCGTTATTCAAATGCGTGCCACATTTAAAAATTCCAACAATATTATATTGCCAGGTCAATATGTGCGTATCTTCCTTGAGGGTGCAGTGCTTAAAAATGCCATTCTTATTCCGCAAAAGAGTGTGCTTATTACTCAACAAGGCTCCGTTGTTATGGTTATTGGCAAGGATAACATCATTGAAATGCGTCCTGTAAAAATTACCATGCCTGTGGATCAATCATACTTGCTAGAAGACGGCCTAAAAGAAGGCGAGCGCATTGTACTTGACGGTCTTGTGAAGGCCCGCCCTGGTAGTCCCGTTACTATTGAAGATAAAGACGCTAAAAAAGCCGAGCAAGGCAAACCTGCCCAAGGTGCGGGCAAGCAAGATGCCTCTAAAAAAGGCCAAGAAAAAGCTCCTGAACAGGATGCAAAACAAGACAGCAAAAAAGCTGAATAAGGCTAAAATATGAGTACTTCTAATGAAGATATAAAGCCGGGTTTATTTGTTCGGCGTCCAATTTTATCTACTGTTATATCGTTATTGATTACCTTGGTAGGTGGTCTTGCCATTATGGCCCTGCCCATTGCGCAATATCCTGACCTTATTCCTCCGCAAGTTTCGGTTAGTGTGTCCTATCCTGGTGCATCTGCTCAAACCATTGCGGAAACTGTTATTGCACCCCTTGAGGTACAGATTAACGGTGTTGAAGACATGCTTTATATGACGTCTTCTACATCGTCAGGTTGGGCCAGTGGTACCATTAACGTATATTTTAACCTTGGCACTGACCCAGACATTGCACTGGTAAACGTAAATAACAAGGTTAACCTTGCTCAAACTACACTACCAGAAGATGTGCGCCGCCAAGGGGTGACTGTTACTAAAGACTCCCCGTCCATGTTACTTATTATTTCACTATTTTCACCTGATGGACGTTTTGATAGCAACTATGTAGCCAACTATTTGCAGACCAATATCGTGGATGAAATGAAGCGTGTTTCTGGTGTTGGTGATAGTACAGTTTTTGGTAGTTCCGAATATGCCATGCGGGTCTGGCTTAACCCTGATAAATTAACAAAATATGGCCTTACTCCCGTTGACGTTAATCTGGCCATACAAGATCAAAATGCCCAATTTGCCCCTGGTCGCTTAGGCTCTATGCCTACCATGGAAGGCATTGACCTTACATGGCAGTTAGATACCAAGGGCCGCTTGGTGGACGCTGAGGAGTTTGCCAATATTATCATCAGGGCTGAATCTGACGGTAGCTTTTTACGCATTAAGGACGTGGCCAGAGTTGAGCTTGGCGGCGTTGACTATGAAGTAATAAGTGAGCTTAATGGTATACCTGCTAAAATGGCTGGTGTGTATCTTCTGCCTGGTGCCAATGCCATTGAAACTGGGGAGCTTGTTAAGGCCAAGCTTGAAGAAATTGCCCAGCGTTTTCCTGACGGTTTGGAGTATGACGTCCCCTATAATACCAATATATTTGTAGAAGCTTCAATCGACGAAGTTGTAAAAACACTTATGGAAGCCATGGTTTTGGTGTTCATAGTGGTATTTATTTTCTTACAAGACTGGCGGGCAACGCTTATTCCTTGTCTTGCTGTGCCTGTATCCATTATCGGTACTTTTGCGGGCCTATTTGCCCTTGGTTATACTATTAACACCTTAACTTTATTTGGTATGGTGCTTGCCATTGGTATTGTTGTTGACGATGCCATTGTTGTGCTTGAAAATGTGGAGCGCATTATGCGCACCGAGCACAAAAACGCCATGGATGCCACAGCCAAGGCCATGCATGAAGTTACAGGCCCAGTTATTGCCATTGTATTAGTACTTTGTGCGGTGTTTATTCCCGTATCATTCATGGGTGGTCTTGCTGGGGAGATGTATAAGCAATTTGCCATTACCATTTCGATTTCCGTTGTGCTTTCAGGCATTGTGGCTTTGACCCTTACCCCAGCTCTTTGTGCCATATTGCTTAAGCCTCATAACCCCAACCATACACCATGGAAGGGTTTTCACTGGTTTAACTGGTGGTTTGGTAGGGTGACACACCGCTATGTACGTCTTGTGCGTATGGTAAAAGATGCTGGTAAACGCAGCATGATAGTGTTTATTCTCATGATTGCGGCTATGGGCTGGCTATTTAAGATTGTGCCCACCTCACTTGTGCCAGGTGAAGACCAAGGCTACATCTTAGGCATGGCCATATTGGCTGACGGTACAACCCTACCTCGTACTAATAAAGTGGTGGAAGAAATAGAAAAGCAAATGCTTGCTATGCCGCATATCGATAATTTTATTGGTATTACAGGCATTGACCTCACCTCATTTTCTGGCAAAAGTAACTATGGTACCTTCTTTGTGACTTTAAAAGAGTGGCATGAGCGACCAGATGAAAGCCAATCTACCAGTGTTCTTGCTCGCAGGACCTTTGGTATGACTGGTCATTTGCCAGAAGCCATATCCATAGCCTTTGAGCCGCCACCCATTAGTGGTATGAGTACCACGGGTGGTTTTGAGTGCTACATTCAAAATCGTGGTACTGGTGGGCTTGATGAAATGCAAGCTATGGCTGCGAAGGTGGTGGAAGCCGCCCTAAAACGTCCAGAAATTGGCTCAGCTCAGAATTTATTCTCCACTGGCGCACCGCAAATGTTTGCTAGTCTTGATCGTGAGCGTTGCCTTGCTCAAGGTGTTAAAATTTCAGACGTATTTACAGCCATGGCAGGTACATTTGGCTCCCTCTATGCCAACGACTTTAACCTCGCTGGGCGTACTTATAAAGTAATGTTAAGTGGTGATATGCCTCATCGTATGAGCGCGGATAACTTAAAGGATGTGGCTGTACGCAACAATAAGGGCGAAATGGTTCCCCTAAATAACTTGATTACCCTTGAGCGGCGCACAGCACCGCAGTCAGTTACCCGTTATAACGTGTTCCCTGCGGCACAAATACTTGGTAGTCCTGCCCCTGGTTATTCCTCTGGTCAAGCCATTGCCGCCATGAATGAAGTGGCAGCGGAAGTTTTGCCAGCAGAATATTCCCTTGGTTGGACTGGGTCATCCTTACAAGAAATTTTGGCCTCGGCAGATACTACGGTTATCTTTGTTCTAGCTCTGCTCATGGTATTCTTGATTTTGGCAGCTCAGTACGAAAGTTGGTCGCTACCGCTGGCGGTTTTAACCGCCGTACCATTTGGGGTTTTTGGGGCCATTGTTGCCACGTGGATGCGTGGCCTTTCCAATGACGTATACTTCCAAGTGGCCTTGGTTACATTGGTTGGCCTTGCGGCTAAAAACGCCATTTTGATTGTAGAATTTGCCGTTGAAGCTTGGCGTGGAGGCAGAAGCCTTGACGTTGCCGCCATGCACGCATCACGCTTGCGTTTTAGGCCCATTGTTATGACCTCACTAGCCTTTATTATGGGTTGCGTGCCGCTAGCCATAAGTGTTGGTGCAGGTGCCAATAGCCGCCATGCCATTGGTACTGCTGTTATTGGTGGTATGCTTGCTGCCACGTGTATTGCAACAGTTTTTGTACCGTTCTTCTTTAAGAAGATTATGCAATTCTCCCTATGGAGCCAGGGTAAGACAGATCCCCATGCCCATAACCAACATTTTGACGAAGAAGAGGGGAATATATAATGAGTAGCTCTTATAAAAAAATGCTTTTATTGTTAAATGCTCTTTTGTGCATGAGTGTACTCTCGGCCTGTTCCTTTGCGCCCACCTATGAGCGGCCTGAAATGGATATGCCCGAGGCTTGGCAAGGTGTTAAGCTTGACACTCCACCCCTTGAGCAAGACTGGTGGAAACGCTTTAATGACCCCGTACTCAATAGCCTTGTGGCTGAAGCCCTTAAAAATAACCAAGACTTAGACGAAGCCCTAGCTAAAATTGATAGTGCCGCCGCCCAAGTTGGTGTTGCTCGCTCTGCCTTGCTTCCCAATATTTATGGTGCAGCAGGTGCCACTGCGGACTCCCAAAGCCTTAGTTCGCCCAACTTTGATGTGCAAAAACCACAATATGAAGAATATGGCGGTAATTTAAATAGAGCAACCCAAACCTATCAAGGCGCGCTTAGTACCTCTTGGGAAATTGACCTTTGGGGTAAATATCGCAATGCGTATACTGGTTTAAGTGACGTGTTACTGCACACCGCTGTGGGCTATGAGGCCTTACGCCTTTCCATTGCTGGGCAAACTGCACAGTCATACTTTGAACTGCTTGCCCTTGATATGCAATATGCAACAGCTAAACGCACCCTGCAATCTCGTGAAGAAGGGCTTAAGATTTATAATACACGCTACGAACAAGGCGATATTACCGAACTTGACTGGCTACGTGCTAAGAGTGAGGTTGAAACTGCCCGTGCCTCTATGCTGACCACCATTGTGCAGCTCAATGCCGCCGAAGCGTCCCTTGCGGTGCTTCTTGGTCGCTCCCCTCGTGATATTATGAATAAGGATGCTGAGCGTGGCATTAGCATTGAAAAACTACCCGCACCTCCTGTTGTGCCTTCGGGCTTGCCTTCAGAATTATTGCTTCGCCGCCCAGACATACGGGCCGCTGAATATATGATTATGGCCTATAATGCCAATATTGGTGTGGCTAGGGCAGACTTTTTCCCTTCCATTAGCTTGACTGGTAGTTTGGGAACACTTAGTGCTTCCACCATGGGCTTATTCACTGGGCCTGCGGGTTTATGGAGTTATGGTGCCACTGCTGCTTTGCCAATTTTTGACTTTGGGCGGCGTTGGTATGCCGTGGATGATGCCGAAGCTTTGAAGCGTCAAGCTGTGGCCTTGTATCGCAAGACTGTGCAAGCCGCTTTCCAAGATATACGTACAGCTTTTACCGCTCAACGTGAAGCCGATGCCATTGTGGCAAGTATTCAAGCTCAGGTGGATAATTTACTAAGAGCTACAGAGCTTGCTCGCTTGCAATATGATAATGGTTATACCGACTATTTAACCGTGCTTGATGCTGAAAGACAGCTATTTTCTGCTGAATTGCAATTGGCAACTGTTATGCGCGACAGGCTAAACGCTGTTGTGGCTGTTTGCATGGCCCTTGGCGGCGGCTGGGTTGAAACACCCACCGCACTTAAAGGCACTGAAGCCCAGCAAGCTGAAGACAAGGCCGAAGAATAAATCGCTAGCCCACAGGACGTGCGACCAAGCGATATATGTAAGGAAAAAGTAGAATAAGCATTTTTTTTGTAGAAATTGTATGAATTTTAAAAAAATATTTTTTGGCTTAATAGCCCTAGGAGTACTTGCAGGTGTGCTTGCGGTGGTCTTGGTGGTGGCCTTTTTTTATAAGACAGCGCAAGACTTGCCTGAAATTGATAAAATTGCCAATTTCAACCCTCCGCAGGCAACCATTGTTTTGGCACGCGACGGTACAGCCCTTGGTAGTTTGTATTATGAAAAACGCTTTACCGTGCCTTTGCATCAAATGTCACCGCACATCCCCAAGGCCTTTCTAGCGGCAGAGGATGACAGCTTTTACCAGCACCAAGGCGTTGACCCCATAGCCATTGTGCGTGCCGCCATTAATAACTTGCAAAGTGGCAGGACTGTGCAAGGTGGTAGTACCATTACCCAACAGGTAATTAAGCAACTTCTGCTCACCCCTGAAAAAAGTTACACTCGTAAAGCTAAAGAAGCTATTTTAGCCTATAGACTTGAAAAGCAACTTACTAAGGATCAGATTTTATCTATTTATTTAAACCAGATATTTTTAGGCCAACATGCGCACGGTGTTGAAGCCGCAGCCCGCACCTATTTTGGTAAGCATGCAACAGACATTACGCTGGCAGAAAGTGCGCTACTTGCAGGCATGCCCCAAGCCCCTAGCCGTTATAATCCATTTCGCTATCCCGAAGTTGCAAAATCACGACAAATGTATGTGCTTGGCCGCTTGCGTGAGCTTAAATGGATTAATGAAGAAGAATACGAACAAGCAGTCAATGAGCCACTTGTATATTGGACAATGCCAGAAACCCCTGGCGGTGCTTCAGCTTGGTATTTGGAAGAGGTGCGCCGCCTACTCATTGACTTTTTTAATAAAGATAATCTTGCCAAGTTAAACCTACCCACCGACAAAGTGGGCGAGGATTTTGTTTATCAATCTGGCCTTACGGTAAGTACGGCTATGGACCCAACTCATCAACAAGCAGCCGCTGATGGATTACGTAAGGGCCTTGAAGAATTAACAAAACGCCAAGGCTGGCGTGGCCCTTTGAAAAATTTACCCCCAGAGCAAAGGGATGCTTTTTTAAGCAAGAGTAAGTTTACTCCCTATGACCTTGTGGGTGGTGGGTGGACACAAGCCCTTGTAACCAAAGTGGAAAAATCTGGAGCAGATGTTATTCTTGGTAATAACTATGTGGGGCGTGTGGCTGTTAAAACCATGTCTTGGGCCAGAAAGCCTAATCCACGAGTTATTGCGGCCTATGCTCCGTCCATAAAGGATGCCAATAAAGTCTTAAAAGAGGGTGATGTTATTTGGGTTTCAGAGCCCAATAGCATTGAGCGTGAGGTTAAAGAAAAAGGACAAATTGTATTAAAAGAAGCCACATACGATGCTGCTTCCGTCACCACCGATAAACCCATTACCCTAGCCCTACAGCAAGTGCCTGAGGTGCAAGGGGCCATTTCATCCATTGAGCCTGCCACAGGCGATGTGGTTGCTCTTGTGGGTGGTTATCAATTTGGCACTAGTCATTTTAATCGTGCTGTACAAGCCCAACGTCAACCAGGGTCTTCCTTTAAGCCTTTTGTATATTCTGCGGCCATTGATAAAGGTTTCACCGCTTCAAGTATCTTGCTTGATGCCCCATTTGTGTATGTAAATCCATATACCAATAAAGTATGGGAGCCTGCCAACTACGATAAAGAATTTAAAGGCCCCATTGAGCTTTCCACAGCTCTTGCTCTTTCACGCAACACTTGTACGGTGCGTGTGGCCCAGCAAATTGGCATACCTGCTGTGATTGAAAGGTCTAAGGCTTTAGGTTTTGAGCCAGATTTTCCCAATGAACTTGCCGTGAGCCTTGGTGCAGTGGCTGTATCTCCACTCAATCTTACTCAAGCTTATACGGCGTTTGCTTATCAAGGTTGGTCAGTGCGTCCACGCATTATCACATCTATCAAAGATGCCAATGGGCGTGAATTATACAAACAACCACCAGAACATTGGCAAGCCATTAGCCCTCAAAATGCTTATATTATGGCAACGCTGCTTAAAAAAGTTGTAACGTCAGGTACTGCAAGGCGAGCACTTGTTTTAGAGCGTCCTGTGGGTGGCAAAACTGGCACCACTAACGAAGAACGTGATGCATGGTTTGTGGGTTTTACCCCTCATTTAGTCACAGGCGTGTATATGGGCTATGACCAATTGCGTAGCCTTGGGCGTAATGAAACTGGCGGCTATACTGCACTACCAGCTTTTGTGTATTATCGTAAAAAAGTTGAATATTTGTATCCACCAGATGATTTTGTTATGCCTAGTGGTATTCTTATGATAGATAATCTTGCTTATAAGTCTGATGAACCCATTGCAGGTACTGCCCTTATGGATGACGGGGAGTATCTTGACGAGCAGGGTGAGGAGCTCTTTAGGCAACTATACTAGTCGATTGAAAAGGCACTATCTGCGGCGTTAGATTAAAATTTTTTTCGGGGTATGTACCGTAAGAGTACTATACGCCCTCAAAAAATTTTAATCTGCCTTGCATCTAGCACCTTTTGAATCGACTACATTGCGCTGAAATGTAACATTTAGTTTTTTATGACACCTAGTAGCATGGAAAATGCGCAAAATATTACAAAAACCTTAAATATCACAGAGTGATATTTAAGGCGTTAAAGTTTTTTGAAGGGGGTTTGGGGGAAACTTTTCTTCAGAAAAGTTTCCCCCAAATAAAATTAAACAATGTTTTTGATTAAGGAAATATTATGCCAGCATATGGCTCATTGGTTATAATTGTCACCCCCAAGGGGAAGCGTCATTTAAAGCGTGTGGAAGAAGGTCAGGACTGGCACAGTGGTGACGGTATACTGGCCATGCAGGATGTGGTTAAGGCCACTTATGGTTCAGAAGTCCGCACCAGCCTTGATGTTCCATTGCTTTTGCAAGAGCCAACTTTACGTGACCTTTTGAAGGGTGTAAAAAGGCAAACCCAAATTATTTACCCCAAGGATATTGCGTATATTTGTATGCGCCTTGGTGTGGGTGAAGGGCGCACAATTATTGAGGCTGGCTCTGGCTCAGGGGCATTAACGCTTGCCCTTTCGTGGTTTTCTGGCAAGAGCGGCCATGTGCATAGCTTTGAAGCCCGTGAAGAATTTCATAAGTTGGTGCGCCGCAATTTACAATGGGCAGGACTTGGCGAAAATGTGACCTTGCATCATAGGGATATTGCCGAGGGCTTTGGTATAGAAAATGCCGATGCATTGTTTTTAGATGTACGCACCCCTTGGGAATATTTAGATAATGTTGTTAAGGCCATTCGCCCTGGGGCAAGCCTTGCTTTTTTATTGCCCACAGTTGACCAAGTGAGTAAGTTGCTTCTAGGCCTTGAGCGTGGGCCCTTTGATGATATTGATGTATGTGAATTGTTACTTCGCCGTTGGAAGCCCATTGCCGACCGTTTGCGCCCCAATGACCGTATGGTTGCGCACACGGGCTTTCTTGTGTTTTGCCG
>CAYJNE010000034.1:0-11869 GCA_964371345.1 uncultured Desulfovibrionaceae bacterium
TATTCGTATATTCACGAACCACAGATGTCACTGTTATCTTGTAGTTTTCAAATAGATTGTCATGTCCATCTTTTTGCACAGCACGATGTTCTGCCATATTGCGCCAATGAGACGCAGCTTCTTCGCTTTCAAAAACGCAAAGAAAACAATATTTTCCTTCATTAGCAAGGCTTGTAAACGGCTCAACAGACACAAAGCCTGGTGCATTGACAACATGAGGAAGTGCCTTTTCTACGTTCTTAAACATGCCTTCTACACCATCTTTTTTAGGTGTAACTTCAAAAATTGTAATAGATTTTGCCATAATTATCTCTCCTTTATGTGTTTTGAAAGTGTATATACACTTACAAGGCACATTTCTTCCTCAAATTGCACATCCAATTTCAAGAAATACTAGCGAGACTATGACAAAAGGGCATGAGGTTTTACCCCCATGCCCCAAGCGAAAACGTTATCTTCCGCGCGATGATGCTTTTGCACTGGCATAAACTGCTCAAAAAATTTCAGCTAGGTGTTCAAAAAGTATTAGATGCAAATATATTTTGCACTAGTATAAACTGCTCAAAAAGGGTGAGATGCAAGGAAGGCGAAGTTTTTTTGCGTAGCGGAGTGTACTCTTATGGTACTCGACTGGAGCAAAAAACGAGCCTGACGAAGCAGATTACCCTTTTTCAGTAGTTTATAGCTGTTGGAGGACACGAACAGTTTCAAGCACCGCCGCCGCCGCTTCAACACCCTTATTGCCAGCCTTGGAGCCAGCACGCTCAATGGCTTGTTCTAGATTATCGGTAGTCAAAAGGCCAAAGCCCACGGGCATGTCATAATCAAGTGAAACATGAGCAAGGCCTTTGGTAGCCTCAGAAGCTACAAAATCAAAATGCGGAGTGGCCCCACGAATTACAGCACCCAAGGCTATGATGCCGTCAGCTTCTTTTTTAGCGGCAAGTTTTTTACAAACCACTGGCATTTCAAATGCACCAGGGATGCGAACTACGGTGATGTCCTTTTCTGCGCAACCGTGGCGCACTAGATAGTCCACAGCCCCACCCACCAAACGATCCACAATAAAATCATTAAAGCGTGTGGCTATAATGGTGAATTTTAGGCCCTTGGCGTCAAGCTTTCCTTCAATGGTGCGTAACTTTGTCATATGCTTCTCCCTTTTAAATTCCTTTATTAACGATTACAAATTTTTGAAAATAAATGGCCCATTTTATCCTTTTTGGCAGATAAATAAGCTTGGTTATCGGGGCAGGATTCCATTTCAATGGCTACACGTTCAACAATTTCAATGCCATAGCCTTCAATGCCCACGATTTTTTTAGGATTATTGGTAAGCATGCGCATTTTGCGAATGCCAAGGTCAACCAATATTTGTGCACCCGTGCCATAGTCACGTAAATCTGGTGCAAAGCCTAGTTTTTCATTGGCTTCTACGGTGTCATAACCTTGGTCTTGCAGAGCATATGCCTTAATTTTATTAGCAAGTCCAATGCCCCGCCCTTCTTGGCGCATGTATAGTAAGACGCCGCAGCCTTCTTTTTCAATTTGGCGTAAAGCCGCCCCCAACTGCCCTCTGCAATCGCAACGCAAAGAACCAAGAGCATCCCCCGTTAGGCACTCACTATGCACCCGTACAAGTACGTCTTGTTGGTCTGTAAATTCACCCTTAACAAGGGCTAAATGCGTACCATTTTCCATGGCACTTTCATAGGCTACAACCTGAAAATCTCCAAATATAGTGGGCAAATGCGCCTCAGCTACCCTTTGCACAGAAACTTGCCCGCGTTGCATACGATAGTGAATTAAGTCCTTAACCGATGCAATTTTCAAATTATGCTCTTTAGCAAAAATTTCTAGTTCTGGCATGCGAGACATCTCACCGTCATCATTCATGATTTCACAAATGACTGCCGCATCCTTACAACCTGCAAGGCGAGCAAGGTCAACACTGCCTTCAGTTTGTCCTGCACGCACAAGCACACCACCTGGCCTTGCTCGCAATGGGAATATATGCCCTGGGGTGACTATGTCTTCCCTACGCACATCATCGGCCACTGCCGCTAAAATGGTGGTTGCTCTGTCCTTGGCTGAAATGCCAGTGGTAACGCCGTGACGGGCTTCAATGGACACAGTGAAATTTGTACCAAATTTTGAGCCGTTGCGCTGGGTCATGAGGTCTAGCCCAAGGTCATCGCAACGCTCCGCACTTAGGGGCAAGCAAATGAGGCCACGCCCATATTTTGCCATAAAGTTAATAATTTCTGGTGTAACATGCTCTGCGGCAATGGTGAGATCGCCTTCATTTTCGCGGTCTTCATCATCCACAAGTATAATCATTTTCCCTTGGCGTATTTCTTCAATCGCCTCTTGGGTGGTGCAAAGTGGCATTTTATCTTTCCTTATTTCGGCTATATGAAACCATTTTCTCTTAATAAATCTACGGTAACTGTGCTTTTATTATGCTCCCCCTGCCAAGGGTTTAGCATATGCCGCACATACTTTCCTATAATGTCAGTTTCCAAATTGACAAGAGTACCAACTTGCCATTGTTTAACCGTGGTAACGCCCCACGTTTCGGGAATGACATTGACCTCAAGAACATCTGCCTCGCAAGCATTAATCGTAAGACTAATGCCGTCAAGCGTAACAGATCCCTTGTTGATTACTTCTGGCCCGTGTTTTGGGTCAAAATTTAAGCGTATCCGCCGTGATTGTCCTACATCTTCTATGCTTACAACCTTAGCTAACCCGTCCACATGTCCGCTTACTATATGCCCGCCAAGGCGTTGGCCAAGGGCCAAAGCTCGCTCAAGATTAACAATGCTACCTTGGCTTAAAGCACCAAGGTTAGTAAGGCGCATAGTTTCTGCTGAGGCATAGGCACTAAATATATTATTTTCGCCCTTTTCCACCGTTAGGCATACCCCATTAACGGCAATGGATTCACCAATGATAATATTATCTAAAGCAAACTGGGCTTGAATGGAAAAGCGTGTTTCCTGCCCACTTTTTTGGGTAGAAAGTATTTGCCCTTGCCCGTTAATAATCCCAGTGAACATTACTTGGGCCTCAGGGTAATATGTATGTCTGAGCAACACATTTTATAATCCGTTATGCGAAGGCCGATGGCTTCATCCATATGTAGTGGGCTTCTACCGTCAAATATGGGGGAGGCCTCATTATCACCAAGCACTGTAGGTGCCATATGCAAATAAAATTCGTTAATAAGCCCTTGCTCTAAAAAACTAAGGGCCAATTTACCACCACCCTCACAAAGCACATAAGAGCAATTAAGCTCTGCCTTTAGGCGTAAGAGTAAAGCCCTTAATGAAGGCAGGGTTTGAGTTGGCGAGTCTGGATTTTCTGACCATACCCTAGCACCCAATTTTTCAAGAGCTTTAGCCTTGGGTGAGGCCGCAGCAGCAGGCGAAGTATAAAAAATAGTTTGCTTGGCCCTATGTTGCAAAAGATAGTTTTCAAGGTGAGCTTCAGGCAAGCGAGATGTAACCACACAAGCCAGCGGCTGAGGGCTTCCCTCCTTAGAATTATGTACTGTTAAACGTGGATTATCTTCACGAAAAGTACCACCGCCAACAATAATAACACCGCCGCAATTTGCTATATCAGCACGTAATTTTTGTGTTTTTTGGCGGGAATCTTCACAGCTTATCCACTTAGAATGCCCACTGCGGGTGGCTATGCGCCCGTCAAGAGTGCTCGCCATTTTAAGCATCACATACGGAAGTTGCCCCGCCTGATGAACTAAAAAATCCGCAATTAAATCACGGCAAGGCACTTCTTCAACGCCCAGTGTAATTTCAACGCCCTTGCTTTGCAAAAATTCAATGCCGCCCTTGGCTACGGGGTTTGGATCTCGTGTGCCTATGACCACATGCTTAATGCCAGCCTGAACAATGGCCTCGGTGCAGGGGGGTGTCTTACCATGATGATTGCAAGGCTCAAGCGTCACCACCAAGGTGCAAGCTGACACATCAACATTCTCTCGCTTGGCATTGTCAAGGCAAACTATTTCCGCGTGTGGGCCGCCATACTCCCCGTGAAAACCCTCTGCCACAATACACCCGTCCTTAATCAACACAGCACCAACGGTAGGATTTGGATACACCAAATACCGTCCAGCCTCAGCAAGCTTAATAGCGTGGCGCATATATGGCGAAAAATCTACGTTCACGAGCTTATTCTCCATGAGGATGTGGCACTTGTTGCAGGGTGATTTTTGCTTCTTCAAGCATATTCACAGCCAGGTCATCAGGGTAATGTTCAACATAATAAATATGTTTAATCCCGCAATTTATAAGCATTTTACTACATTGCACGCAGGGGAAAGTGGTGCAATAAAGCTCGGCCCCACCAAGGTGTATACCATGCAAAGCAGCTTGAATAATAACATTTTGTTCGGCATGTAGACCACGGCAAATTTCGTGGCGTTGGCCTGAAGGTATGCCCATTTGTTGGCGCAGACAACCAAGGTCAAGACAATGCGCAACGCCTGCTGGTGCGCCATTATATCCTGTGGCAAGGATGCGCTTATCCTTAACGGCAACAGCACCCACCTTACGTCTGCAACAGGTACTGCGCTCTGCAACCATATAGGTAATGCGCATAAAGTATTCTGGCCATGGCAATCTTTCCATACACACCTCTTAATTTTAACGAAGTAGCATAGTACACGCTAAATGCCTTTTTGCCAAGGGCAAAGGGAGGTGCCAAATGGGTGGCCTATGGCTTTTTATTTGTTTTTTTTAAGAGAATTTTAAGCGGCTCTGCTTGATTGGTGCACTTGAAAATTTTTATTTATCTCTTGTATGTATTGGAAACATGCATCGGGCATAAGTGGTTTACTGTATAAATAGCCTTGCAAAATATCACAGCCAAGGGCGTTTAGGGCCTCGGCATGTTTTTCCGTTTCTACAAATTCTGCGATGGAGCGCATATTTCTTGCACGACACAGCTTAACGATAGTGCTTACAATATCAGCACAAATGGGGTTGGTGAGAATATCTTTAATAATAGCACCGTCAATTTTAACAACAGATACAGGGAATTGACGCAAATATTTTAGCGAGCTGTGCCCCATACCAAAGTCATCAATGGCTAGTGGGAAGCCAGATGTGTGCAAATTCATTAAAATTCTGCTCTCATCCTTAGCAGTGGTTAGCATACGTGATTCTGTAACTTCAATTTCAATGGAGCCAATGGGCAAATCATGCCTTTCCATCATATCCCGCAGGGCCTCGGGGAAATCATCATCCAACTGCAAGCCCGACACGTTAACAGAAATAACGGTATCTTTAAGGCCATTGTCCATCCACTGCTTACGAATACGACAAGCATCTTCAAAAATCCAAAGACCTAATTGTTTAATTAAACCAGAATCTTCAGCCAATGCAATAACAATAGGGGTAGGAATTTCGCCGTAGTTAGCATTTTTCCAACGCACCAATGATTCAACGCTTAAAACTTTTTTTGTACGTGCGCACACTTGCGGTTGAAGCATGAGAAAGAAACCCGTACCATTTTTAAGGTCTTTTTCCATTTCCACCACTAGGCTTCTGGCAAGGGCCCCAGCATCGTCATTATGGTTTACAAAGTTTTGTGTAGCGTTGCTTGTAACGAGTACACGTTGCAAGAGTTCATCAAATATAATATGGAATTGCTTTTGCTTAATGGTATTGGCAAGTAGCACAAAGGGTGCATAAATATACATGCCAAGCACAATATTAAATAGTTGTAACAATACCGCACGAATAGACTCTGTACCAATATAGGCGTTTAAGAATACTGGTGTTGTCCAGTCAACCAATGTGCCAACTCTTGGCACAAGCTCAAGATAGGTAGCCAAATAACTTACAAGAGCAGACACAATGGGGGTTAGTACAAAGGGGATAAGCATTATGGGGTTAAGCACTACGGGGAAGCCAAAAAGCAGTAACTCGTCCATATTAAACAAGCAGGGGATTAAGCAAAATAAAGCAAGCTTTCTATTGGAAGATGTTTTACCAAACACCAGCAAGGCCCCAACAAGAGCAATACTGCCAGCCCCCCCTGTTAAAACAAATGTATTCAAAAACGTACGGGTGAATACGTGTGGAAGTTCCTCATGCATCAAAATGGCATTTAAATTATCAAAAGAAGCCACACTATAGATACTAGATATGACATCCTGCAACATATAGCCGCCATGAAAACCTAAAAACCATAGTACCTGATGATAAAATACAAAAGTTATGGTATGCCACAAATCTGTGGTAAGATTTTCCAAGGGCATTGCTATTAAATCATTAACAAGAGTGTACAAATCTTGATTAAACGCCGTGGTAAAAGCTGTGTTAAACAATGTAAAAAATGTAATGGTAGCTATGCCAGGCAAGAAAGAGTTAAAACTCTGAATAACGGTAAGGCCCGATGATGCACCGGGCCAATGTAAGCGTAAAAAATTAACGCGGAAAAATACCCAGAAAAGTTTGGATGCAATAACACCTGTAAAAATAGCTACAGAAATACCAGCCGGCCCAACCCAATATTCAGTGTCCGCATAATTTGTGACGGGCATCATATTGTAATAAGAAACAAGGCACACAAGGCCCATAAGTATGGGACTTGCAAAAAGAGTTGCCTCACGCATATTGTATTGCTGCCCAAGCTGATACCCCACTATAAAAGACATCATGGGTGCTATAAGCACGCGAGATGCCGTTGTAAAGGGTATGGCAAGGTCTTGCCAATCATCTCCAAATATTCCAGACATGATAGATGCATATGTATCTAAGGGAAAACTAACATACAAGTTTGCCAAGGATGACATAAAAATAAAAGGAAGAACCACAAAAAACGCGGAGCGCACTGCAATAAGAGCAGGCCAGCGCGCCATTCTTTCGGCGAGCGGCAAGAGTGCGCTTTCAAAAACAGGCTGTAGTGATTCTAATTTAGATATAAACATGGCGTCCTAGCTATTTCGATTGCCAAATAATTTCATGCGAACCGTATCGCAATACCCAAGCCTTATCAAGTTATTTTTTTCACTTTTTTAATTTTTTCGTAAAAAAATCCAGTAGTTCCTGTCATTTTTCTAGACTTTTTCTACAAGAACAACTAGCTCAGTATAATATTGCAAAAATCACCAAAAAGGTTGATACTGTAAATTAACAATTCGGACTATCTTAAAATCTACAGGAGCTTTTATGAGTAAAAATTGTGACCCTCTGGCAGGCTTGAGGGACAGAGGCAAAATAGAACGCCTTGTAGATTTTATCAATGAAGTCGGAATGTTGCGCCACACCCCACGTACTGGATATCAATTTTTAGGTACAGGGAGTGAAAGTGTTGCAGAGCATTCTCATCGGGTTGCAGTCATAGGTTTTGTTTTAGCCAAAATGACTGGTGCAGACATTGCCCGTACGGTTTTTTTATGCCTCTTTCATGACCTTGCGGAAGCAAGAACAGGCGACTTCAATTATATAAATCGCATTTATAACACTGCAAATGCACGCCTTGCCCTAACTCATGCAACCGAAGGAACAGGCTTGCAAGAAGATATACTCGATTTTTGGGATGATTTGGAAAAAAACGCCAGCAAAGAATCCCTTGCGGCACACGATGCTGACCAGCTTGATCTTATTTTTAACTTAAAAAGAGAAAGTGAAAATGGCAATAAATTCGCCGATAAATGGTTGAAAAATGCCCTTGAGCGTGTGCGCACGCCTGAGGGTAAGGAGCTTGCAAATATTGCGGCGGTAACGCCTACCCATTATTGGTGGTATAATGGGCCTACCCCCTCATGGTGGGAAAAAAAATAATAATCAGTTGAAAAACTGCAAGCTGCGGCTTCAACGCAAAATTTTAGTCAGGTCATGGGGGGAAGAACCCCATTCCCCTCCTAAAATTTCACGTTTCATTGCATCTTACAGTTTTTGAACTGATTATTAGGAAATTTATCTAATACTTTTCCATTCATTTTTAAGTATATTTAAAGTTTGCATCTACTAAGCTTTTGTGAAGGAACAAATATGGCAGAATTACAAATTATTGAAGTTACAACCAAGGCTCAAATGGATACATTTATAGCCTTGCCAAGGAAAATATATGCCAATGCTCCTTTATGGGTGCCGCCGCTTGAAAAAGAAGAGCGAGCATTGTTAACCCCAGGGGCACACCCCTATTGGGAGCACGCCACTGGGCAAATGTTTTTGGCCCTTAGGGGTAGTGAAGCCGTTGGGCGTATTGCTGCAATTTTAGACGAAAATTACAATACCTATGCCAAAGAGCGTTGTGGTGCATGGGGATTTTTTGAATGTGAAGACGATACCGAGGCCGCCCATGCCTTATTTTTAGCTGTGGCTAAGTGGCATAAAGAGCGTGACATGCAATATATGCGTGGGCCTCTTAGTCCTTCCACCAACTATATGTGCGGCATGTTGGTACATGGTTTTGACATGGCCCCACGCATTATGATGCCATGGAATTATGAATATTACCCACGCCTTGTGGAAAGCTGGTTTATGCGTAAAGAGCAAGACCTTTTTGCCTATGATTTTATACGCAATGAACTAAAACTTGCCCCATGGTTACACGAACAAATTGAAGTGGTTAAAGCAAATAACGACTTCTCACGCCGCACTTCAAGTAAAGCCACATTGGAAGAAGACATACACACCATGCTTGAAATTTATGGCGATAGCTGGGCCCAAAATTGGGGATTTACACCCATGCCTTTAGCTGAGGCCAAACAGCATGTGCATGCCTTAAAAAGCATTCTTGACCCCAACTTTTTTGTGCTTTTTTACTATAAAGATAAGCCCGCTGGCGGAATGCTCGCCCTACCCGACATGAACCCCCTACTCAAGCGGCTTGACGGGCGCATTGGTTTAAGTGCGCCTTGGCATTTTTGGCGCACAAGGGACGAATTGCGCTCACATTATCGCTTAGTGCTTTTTGGCATACGCGAAGAATATCGCCTCATGGGTTTACCATTACTAGTGCTTGATTTTATGTTTGAAGCCATTAAAAATAATACACATTTAACTTCGGTGGAGGGGTCTTGGTCACTGGAAGACAATGTGGCCATTAATGACCTCATTGAAGATTTTGGCGGCATTTTGAGCAAAAGATACCGCATCTACAGACGGGAGCTTGACGGCATATGCAATTAGACCACCTTGACGGCAAAAATATTCTTATTAGCGGCGGCACTGGCTTTGTGGGGCAACATCTATTAAAAGCCCTAGCTGAGAGCAATGCCCAAATTTCCTGCCTTGTGCGTGGCACGTCCAACCGTGCAAGTTTACCAAGTTCCATACAAATATATGAGGCCGATTTACACAGTGGGCAAGGCCTTGACGTAGCCCTTGAAGGCAAGGATGTGGTCATACATTTGGCATCCTTGCTCTTTGGTCTTGGCTGGCAAGATTATTTGCAAGGCAATGTATTAGCCTCTGAAGTATTTGGTGCGGCCATTGCTCGTCACGCTAGCATAAAGCGTGTGGTTTTTGTGTCATCCCTTGCGGCTAGCGGCCCCAGCTCCACTTCACCAGGAGTACAAGACACTGACACCGCTTGCCCCGTATCTGCCTACGGCTGGTCAAAGTATATGTCTGAGCAAGCACTTTCAAAACACTGCGGTGATAAACTTGTAATTCTACGCCCACCCATTATTTATGGATCCAAGGACAAAGGGCTTTTACCATACTTTAAAGCGGCTCAAAAAGGGCTTGTGATTACACCTGGTTTTAAGCGTAAATTTCCCGTATCTGCCATTCATGCTCACGATATGGCTAGTGTCATTATCCATGCCCTGCTACCGCAAGCGCGCGGTGTTTATCATTGCAATGACGGGGCAGAACACACCATGCAAGACATTGGCGTGAAAATTGCCAAGGCCCTTGGGCGTGAGGCCAAATGCCTTGGCATTCCCTTGCCCATTATGGGTGTAAGTGCCTATGTATCAAGCCTTGGGGCAAATTTACTTAAACCCTTTGGGTTGCGCCCGCCGTCATGGAATATGGATAAATTTAGAGAAGCTAGAGAGGCTGGGTGGCTATGTGATAGCAAACGCATATGCAATGAGCTTGGCTTTGTGCCTAAAGTTTCGCTTGAAGCAGGATTGCAGGAAGCTATTGTTGGATATAAAGCTGACAACTGGCTGTAAAAACTGTTAAAAAGATGCAATCTGCGGCTTCAACATTAAATTTTAGTCAGGTCATGGGGGGAAGACCCCACTCCCCTCCTAAAATTTAATGTTTCATTGCATCTCACAACTTTTTAACAGTTTTTCATATCCCAAAAAACACCTTATTATCTTAAAAAAGGAAATGCCATGACCATTGCATCATGTTTCAAAGCCTATGACGTGCGGGGTACGTACCCAACACAGTTAAATAGCGGGCTTACTTGGGCCATTGGGCGGGCCTTGGTGGAAATTTTTAAGCCAAGCACTGTTGTTATTGGACGCGATTGTCGTTTATCGGGGCCAGATTTATGTGACGGACTCGTCAATGGCTTACGCTCCTTGGGTGTAGCCGTTACTGACATTGGCCTTTGTGGTACTGAAGAAATATATTATGCAACCTTTGCGCATGGTTTTGATGCTGGAATCATGGTCACTGGCAGCCATAATCCTAAAAATGACAATGGGTTAAAGTTTGTACGCAAGGGAGCCATACCCATTAGTGGTGACTCTGGCCTATTTGATATACGTGACCGAGCCTTAGCCCTTTATGAGCAAGGCCAAGTCGAGATGCAAAAACCCCAAAGTACCACGGGAGCGTATACGCAAGCATCTTTTCGGGCCGATTATGTGCGTTTTCTTTTGGATTATGTGAAGCTTTCCCCCCCCACCAATGACCAACCTCGTTTTAAAATTCATGCGGATGCTGGCAATGGTTGTGCAGGTCTTGTGTTACAAGAATTATTGCCCCATTTGCCCTTTGAAATCACTTCTGCACACATGGAGCCTGACGGCAATTTTCCAAACGGCATCCCTAATCCTTTACTACCCGAGCGGCGAGAAGCCACAGCCAAGGCCGTGCGTGAGCATGGTGCGGACATAGGCATTGCTTGGGACGGAGATTTTGACCGCTGTTTTTTTTATGATGCCGAAGGTAATTTTATTGAAGGGTATTACCTTGTGGGTTTACTTGCCAAAAGCTTGTTAAACAATTTTCCAAAGTCAAAAATTATTCATGATTTACGCCTAGTTTGGAACACGCAAGATATGGTTGCAGAGGCTGGTGGTACAAGCATAAATTGCAAGGCTGGACATGCCTTTATTAAAGAAAAAATGCGTGCCGAAGATGCTTTGTATGGTGGCGAAATGAGTGCGCATCATTATTTTCGTGATTTTGCTTATTGTGACTCTGGCATGCTACCTTGGCTTTTGGTGGCAAAACTCCTCGTGCATAGTGGCAAAAGCCTAGCAGAACTTGTGTATGATTGCATGGCAAAATACCCATGCAGTGGGGAGATTAACCGCAAAGTTAACGACACTGCGGCTATTATGGCCCGTGTGCAAAGTATTTATGCTAAAGATGCCATACATGAAGACCATATGGACGGAATTTCCATGGAGTTTGAAAAATGGCGTTTTAATTTACGGGCATCCAATACCGAGCCACTGTTACGCTTAAATGTGGAGTCACGCGGCGATGTAAAACTCATGCAAGAAAAAACAGAAGAATTATTAAAGCTGATTGATGAACTTTAATTTTCTGGGGGAAAACCTTTTGTGAACAAAAGGTTATTCCCAGCCTAGGCTGGGGGAGGGGAAGAAGTCTTTTTTGTTCACAAAAAAGTTTCTTCCCCTCTCCCAATATTTTTCTATTTAAACCTTTGCGGCAGTTTTTAGGTCTGC
>CAYJNE010000035.1:0-11722 GCA_964371345.1 uncultured Desulfovibrionaceae bacterium
TGCCGCTTTTCCATTGTTTTGGTTGTGTGCTTGGGGTTTCTGCTTGCGTAAACCACGGCACTACCATGGTTATTTTGGAGAACTTCAATCCCATTCATATGTTGGAAGCCATTGACTCTGAAAAGTGTACGGCAGTATATGGCGTGCCCACCATGTTTATTGCGGCCTTAGAGCATAAGATGTTTAAGCGTTTTGATGTGTCCTCCTTGCGCACTGGTATTATGGCAGGCTCCGTTTGCCCTGAGCCTTTAATGCGCCGTGTGGTGGATGATATGTTCATGAAGGAAATTACCATTTGTTATGGCCTAACTGAAGGCTCACCTGTTATGACGCAGTCAGATGTAAATGATCCGCTAGATGTACGTTGTGCAACGGTTGGTTGTGCCATGCCAGGCATTGAAGTTATGGTGGCTGACCCTGATACTTGTGAAGAAATGCCTCGCGGTGAAGTGGGTGAAATTATATGCCGTGGTTACAATGTCATGAAAGGCTATTATAATATGCCAGAAGAAACTGCCAAGGCCATAACCCCTGACGGTTGGTTGCATTCTGGTGACCTTGGCACCATGGATGAAAATGGCTATGTGACCGTAACTGGGCGTATTAAAGATATGATTATTCGTGGTGGTGAAAACGTTTACCCCCGTGAAATTGAAGAATATTTGCTTGGTATGGAAGGTGTGCTTGATGTGCAGGTAGTTGCAGTGCCAAGCCATAAATATGGTGAAGAAGTGGGTGCATTTATCATATGCAAGCCAGGTTATGACATTCAGCCCGAAGATGTACGCGATTTTTGCCGTGGTAAAATCTCTTGGTTTAAGGTGCCACGCTATATTGCAACCATTGACGGCTTCCCACTAACTGCCAGTGGCAAAATACAAAAATTCAAATTGCGTGAAATGGCTGGCGAAATGTGGCCAGAAGCCATGCAAGAGTCTAAAAGTGCCAAACGTGCTTAATAAAATTAAAAACTATGGAGTAAGGGCTTTTACAAGCCTTTGCTCCATAGTTTTTTTATGTGCATTGCCTAATATTGCTTTAGCTGAAGTTAGGGAGTATGCACTATTTAGCATTGATATTCCTAAGGGTTGGACTATAAAAGAAGAAGTTAAGACTTATATTTTTATGGAGCCTAAGGAGCAATGTGTAATTAACCTCACCGCAGCTACGCATCAAGGTGCGTCTTATAATGAGCTTGGCATTTTACTGTACCAAAATTTACAGGGCATGAAGCCCAAGAGCGATGATGACGGCTTTACCTTTTTGGTAGATACTAAGAGTGAAATTGTGAGTACGGCCCGCTTAACTTACCAAGGGGATAATTTTGTCCTCATGGTAGCTAGTGGTGCGTGTAAGAATTTTCAAGATATTGTGAGTAGCCTCACTATGAAAAATAAAGGCCCACGCCCCTATCCTATACTTGCTCCTGAGCAAACACTTAAATAAGGCATTTTATGGTTTTTCCCCTGTCTGATACTAATAAAGCCTTTGTAAAACTGCATACGGCTATACTTTTAGCTGGTTTTACGGGCATCATAGGCAAGCTCATCGATATGGGCGAAGTTATGCTTGTGTGGTATCGCATGCTTATGACTACGGTTATCTTTGGGCTTATTTTGCTAGCTCGGGGTAAGTTTGAATTCATAAGCCTTAGGGATTTTATGAAAATTGGCTTTAGTGGCGTGCTTATTTGTACGCATTGGCTTTTTTTCTATGCTAGTATTAAGCTTTCCAACGTATCCATTGGGGTGGTTTGTTTTTCCACCATTGGTTTTTTTACTGCCCTTACGGAGCCTTTGTTTTTGCGTACACGCTTTTCTTGGCGTGAGCTTTCTTATAGTCTCTTAACCGTATTTGGAATATTGTTGATTTTTTCCTTTGATGTGCGCTATCGCATGGGCATTATTGCAGGCATTATTGGTGCGCTTTTAGCAGCTTTATATACGATAAGCATTAAGCGTTTTGAAGGCTATAGTGACAATGCGACCCTATTTTATCAAATGGGCGGCGGTACATTGTATTTAACGCTTATACTGCCAATTTTAATAAGCTATTTTGATATTACCTATCTTGTACCCACCTTCAAAGATACCATGCTTTTGCTTTGCCTTGCCACTTTTTGCACCATTGGCATGAGTTATTTGCTCATTCAATCTCTGCATCATATCTCGGCCTTTACCGTGAATTTAAGCTATAATTTAGAGCCTGTGTATAGTATTGCCATTGCCATGGCTTTCTTGGGTGAGGCTAGAGAGCTTAACTTTGCTTTTTATTTGGGCCTTTCTGTAATTATCCTTTCTGTTTGCTTGCAAAGCGTTTGGGTTATGCGTGAACAGAAAAAGGGTAATACATTAGCATAGCTTGTCTAAACTTCTTGCTTGGTAACAAATCTAAAACCTCCAAATTAGAATGTTGTGGTGACTAATAGCACGTTATTATACTGTGATAACTGACCAATTTTATAATTATTACGAGAAGATAAGCTTTTATTTGATGATGTTTTTTTAGTGCTTTGGGTCGGTTTTGTGGTATTTTCCTTTTTTCCTCTCGCTTCGTCAAAATCAACTTTTTGAACGCACGTATTTATATACGCTCTGCCTTCCAAAAGTTAATTTTTCCTCGCGAGAGAAAAAAATCAAAAATACACACAAAACTACCCAAAAAAGTGACACACTCATTTTTACTCCGCACTTCGTGCTCGTAAAAATGGTGTCTCCCGAAGGGTGTTTTAAATTGTTCTTTGTTTGAAATTCAAAGTTATAAAAATTGTATTTCACTTCTTGATAAATTATAAAAAAATACAAGCGTATAATAATGTATAGCAATAAATATACTTCCAAATTAGAATGTCGTGGTGACTAATAGGATTTCTTTCTATTAGTACTTGACATATTTTAAGCTACTATCTTAAACTAAATTCCCATTAATTTACTTTTTTATTTTTTGTAACAATATCAGGCCTATGTCATGGTGCATAAAGGTTGGATGTGCTTGTGTGTAAAAAATTATTCATTCTTTTCTGTTTCATATTTTCTCTATTATTAAATCCAGATTATGCCCTTGCCAATCAGCAAGAGACCTTAAACATTGGGTATTTGCCAGGGCTTGGTTTTGCCAAGGACTTGAGTACCGCTGGCGAGCGAGGATATATTTATCAAACATTCAGGCGTATGGAGACACATTCACCATACAATTTTAGCTTTACCGCCTATGAAGATGTACCAAGCCTACTCCAAGCCCTTGAAGATACTAAAATAGATATTGCCTTGCCCATGATGCAAACTAGAGAGCGTGTGGACAAATTTATGTTTGGCAAGCAAGCTGTGGGTACTGCGCATGTGTATTTGGTAAAAAAGGGTGTGGATTATGGCTATTATCATAACCCCTCAGAAATAAATGGCAAAACTGTGGCCTCATATACAGACTCCGTATTAGAGCCCATACTTGATGCTTACTGCAGGAAGCATGGGCTTGATATTACCTATGTACGGGGCACTTTGCAAAATTACCAAGACATACAAGCAGATTATTATTTAATTTCAAGCTTGTCAGATGTTAATAGTGATTATGACTCTGTTATTAGTTTAGGTGGGCACAATTATTATGCTCTTTACCGTAAGGACGATGCTGCCATAGCTGACGCCATGGCTAGCAGTTACAAAAAAGTTGTGAATGCAGATGCTAAAATATCGCACCAACTATTCTTAAAATATCATGACACCAGACTAACCCGCCGTGACTTAGCTCAGGAAGAAATGGCCGCCCTAAAGGGCAGAACCTTTACTGTGGGTTACATTAGAAACCACCCTCCCATACAATATACCAATGAACAAGGCCAAGCGGACGGCTTTGCCGTGGAGATTTTTGATATTTTGGCCAAGCGTTATGGTTTTAAGGTTAATTATATACCCTATTCCTTAACTGACCCTAAGCAATACCATGAAAGTTTTGACTTTTTGCTTTCTTTGCTTGGTGATTATCACCATGAAAATGCTCACTACAGAAGGACAGAGCAATATTTTAGTCAGCCCATTATCCTCATTACCACCAAAACCAATGCCCTAGATAAAGATTTTCAAATGCGAAAGATAAAAATTGGGGCATTGCAGTATATATCTGTCACCAAGGATGATATTGTGGCTGAATATCCAAGGGCTGAGGTTACTGTATATGATACATTAAATAACATGACCCTTGCCTTTGATAGGGGCGAGATTGACGCCATGCTTACTACAAACTCAGCCTTGCCTTATTTTAACTCTATTTTTGGTGATACTTTGTTTACCTTTGGTGATAATCTCAATTTGCCCTTTAGGTTGTTTGTTTCTAGAAAGCTTGACCCCGTATATGTTAATATTTTTAATGTTATTTTTGACTATGTGGACGCAGAGGAATTTGATGAGGTTGTAGCTAGGCAAACCTTGGCCTTTTTACCTTCCTTTACTTTTGCTGAAGGTTTACGCATTTATCGTACCGAAATTGCCGTTGCCGCTGTGATTGTTGTAATACTTGTGTTCTTTATTGTATTCTACTTGCGCTCTAAGCATAGAGAAGCCGTACTAAATGTCTTAAAATATGACACGCTATCTGGTTTTGAAAATTATTCATTTTTTGAGAAAAAAGTCGCCAAGAAAATGAAAAATAAGGATTGTACGGATTATGACCTGCTCTCTGTGGATATTGACTCTTTTAAAGCCATAACTACGCATTATGATTATGAAGTTGCCAATAATGCACTTAAAGCCATGGCTAAGGCTTTGGATGAACACCTAAAGGGCAGTGACGGGCTTATAACCAGAACTTTTGCTGATAATTTCCTTTTGTTATATAAACGCAGAGGAGAAGAAGAAGTTTTGTGCATTATAAAAGATAAGATTATTCCGCCCATTATGGAAGTTTTGGGCGAAAGTTACCCCCTAAGCTTATCCTTGGGGGCATATTCCATTAGTACGTGTACGTCACCCTTGCATATAATAGTTGACCGTGCCCACCTTGCAAAAGGCAAGGGTAAGGGTGAACATCGCACCACATTTTATAACTTCGATGATGTAATGATGCGCTATTATGACAATAGGTTGAATGTTACTTATAGAATGGAATCTGCCCTAAATGATGGTGAGTTTTTCTTGGTATTTCAGCCCAAGATAGATTTTAAGACTTTACAAATAACTGGTGCGGAAGCCCTTGTGAGGTGGCGGCTGTCTTCGGGTGATATGATTTACCCCAATGATTTTATACCTGTTTTTGAAGAAAACGGTTTTATTGTAAAGCTTGATGTGCATGTGTTTACCAAGACGTGCCGTTTTATTAAGGAAAATGGACAACATTTGAAAAATAAGGTTGTTTCTGTAAATATTTCTAATAGAACCATGCTTGAGCCATCCATTGTGGGCCGCCTTAAAATGATTGTAGATAGCTTTGGCATTGACCCTAAGTGTATTGAACTTGAAATTACAGAAAGTGCCATTTGTGGCGAATTTTGTATGAATAAGTTGCAAGATTTCCAAGCCATGGGCTTTTTGGTTTCCATTGATGACTTTGGTGCTGGTGTATCGTCGCTAAATCGTTTGGGTAATATGAGTGCAGATGTCATTAAGCTTGATAAAACATTTTTGGATATTTGCAGCACAAACCCTCGTGGTAAAATGGTTATACAAGATACCATTAGCATGGCAAAACACCTTGATATGAAGGTGGTAGCAGAAGGGGTAGAAACGTCAGAGCAAGCCCTATGGCTTCAGCAATTAGATTGTGACATTGCACAAGGTTATTATTTTGCAAGGCCAGTACCTGCAGAAGAATTTTTAGCGCAACTTATAGAGAAAAAGATTTTTAAAATTTAAGAAAATGTGTAATATTATTATAAAAAATCAGGGCAATGCACTATGCATTGCCCTGATTTTTTGTAAATTTTCTATATTTCTACTTTTTATCTTCTTCTAGTTCTTCTTTTTTCAAATCTGCAATGCGCACTTGAGTGGGGGTGGCATTTTCAGACTGTGGTACTTGCAAGCCAATGCGTGCGGCATGGTTTACAATAATGGGCCCTACAAGGTTAAGGGCAGTTTCTTCTGGTTTGCCAATGGGTATGGTTACGGTAACAAGTACAGCCAGTTGACGAATATTTTTTAGGCGCAAGAGTTTTTGCTCTGCATCGCCAATTTTGATTTTGAAATCTTTGATAAAACTATAAGGGTCAGCCACCAAGAGCCCCACTTGCGGGTTGTCCATGCTTTGCAAGACTAAGAGTGGCGCATCAGGGCGTATTTGGAGCAATATAAATTCATGCAGACCCTCAAACCCAGCTAGTCCACGTGGGAAGTAGAGGACTTTATTCTTATCTATGCGCCTTACGCCAAGACGAGTTTGAATGTCTACTTCGTTTTTTCTTGCCATAAGTCAGCCACCATTAAAAGGTCTTCGTTGCTAGTTTCAATAGCCATAAGGTTTTCTTCCGTCACACGTTTATATACTTCTTCCCGATAGACGGTTATGTCATCGGGAACATCAATACCGAGCTTGATTTGCTTACCTTGCAAACCAAGTACGGTGATGCGTATATTTTCGCCCAAATAGAGGCTTTCGCCTGGGCGGCGTGTGAGTATTAACATAAATTACTCGCTTTTAGTCCTACACAAATTGTGATAAGTTGAGCTGCATAATCATGGACGAGGACTTAAGCACAGTGTTGTACGCAAGTTCTTGTTTTGCAAGATTATTTAGCAGTTCTGTTAAATCAATGTCTTCAGTATAGCTTAAACGCTCTTGTTGTTCTAGTTTTTCAGAACTGAGCATATTTTCGGCTAAATCAAGTCTATTGGTAAGGCCGCCGATGCGCGTATTTTGAGTTTCCACATGCTCGTGGGCTGCGGTAATGGTCTCAAGTGTTTCGGCAATGCCGTCAGTGTCGTTAAATTCACAATAGGCTATAAGCTGGCCCACAACTTCAAATAGATTAGGCCCTTCTACCACTTGCCCATTGTATTGTCCACCAAAAATATCTTTGCCCACTTGGTTAACTTGAACATATGTGTCCTTCATAACTTCATATTCAAGGCTAGCACGGTCGGGGTGGATGACCATTTGTGAGCCTGCTGTAACAGTAATGGGGGCAGCTAAGTCTGGTGATGAAAGCTCCAAAAATCCACCTGGCAGGGCAAGACGTGCGCTACCAGTAGCTGGATCTGGTACTATACCAGAGGCTTTAATCCAAGTGTTACCAGCATCTGTGCTATAGGAATAGTCAAATGTAGAGCCGGGAGCACCTAAATCTGCATCTGTTTCCATGCGTATAAGCGTGTTATGTGGATAGGTACCTTGAGCATTGAGCAAGACATCAGTTGTGCCGTTTGCCATTATGTCCACGCGGCGTGGTTGCAGGTCAATATTCATATTGGCTGGCAAAGTACCATTGGCAGAGTTTGTGGTATCAAGCTCAATGGATACTGGGTTGCCATTGGCATCAAGAAATGGAACGCCGGCTGCGGTTTCAAAGGGTATTTCAATCTTGCCTGTGGCGGGGTCTGGAACTATGGCGGTACCCGTATAAGTTGTTGCAGGTATGCCATCACGGTAGTTAATGGTATAGTTAACGGTTGAGCCAGGGGCATTTAAGTCTGCCGCAGCATCAAGGGTAAAGCTTATATTATCATTAAGCGTGCCTACGACTGTGCTATTAAAACCATCGGGCGCACCCGTTGTAACGCCGTAGGTATTGCGGTCGTTATCGTCACCATTATATTGTGTGGTGTGGTGAATATATAAAAATGAACCGTCATTGGAGTAGATATTATCTGTTTGGGTAGCGGCTGTGACTTCTGTGCCATTGCGTATATCAAGGCTTACACCTTCCATGGTAATGCGAGTTTCGCCTGCTGCAAGGGTTGCATCGGTCCAAGTTGTACCGCCGTCATTACTCCATTGATAGTTAAGCGCATCAACACCCACAGCGCCATTATCCAAAAAGCGCACAGCCATGGTTTTATCGCTAGCTCCGCTCACAGTAATGGTAGACGTATCAAGATTATCATCCTTACTGGTAACGCCTAGCACTTGGTCAAAGGCACTTTCATCGTACTTATGTCCTGCAAAGAGGGATTTTCCTTCAAATTCAGTATTGGACAGATTAAGGAGCTGACCAAACAATTGTTCAATTTGGAAGGCAATTTGCTCTCTATTTTCAGCGGACATGGTTTGGGTTGCGGCTTGCTCGGTCAGAGTTTTAATGGCCGCAATGGTGGTGCTTGTTTGCTGCAAAGTTGCATCTGTCAGTTCAAGCCAGCCTCGGGCTGTGTCTACGTTAGATTCATATTGTTCAGTGGCTGCAATGTTAGCGCGAGTGTTAAGCACTAGTGCAGTGCCAGCGGGGTCGTCAGAGGGGCGGTTAATTTGTTTTTGCGTACCACCCTGAATATTAGACTCCATAAGCGCACCCAAGGAGGATTGCATATTATAAAGTGAATTACTGTAAATCATATTATTGGTAACGCGCATAATAGACCCCCATTATTGCTTTAAGCCAAGCAGGGTTTGGAGCATTTCGTCAGCGGTGGTAATAAGCTTTGCCGCCGCCGTATATGAATGTTGAAATTTAATTAAGTTAGCCATTTCTTCATCAAGGTTTACACCAGAAACCGATTGCTGTTGGGCATCAAGGTCAGCAGCAAGGGCTGAGTTATATTCAGCATTGGTATGTGCGGCACGAGTGTCTGAGCCCACTTTTGCAACAACGGTGCTGTAGTATTCAGAAATACTTTGATCGCCAGTGGTGCGCCATACGGTGGAAACTTGCACATTTTCAGTAAATAGATTTCCAACGCCATTGGCAAGGGAGTTGTCACCAGGGTTAAACTCATTACCACCGTTAACATAACCTGCATTTACACGGTTGTGATCTGAATAAACATCAGTATTAACTGAAATATCAAGGGCACTGGTACCTTGGAAAAATGAGTTAATGCCAAGGCCCGCCATAACGCCAGTGGTGTCTGTACCCATGGTGAAGGCTAGGTCAGGATTATTCATTTCAATGTTTAGTTTGTTATCAAGGATGCTGGCTGTAACTTCAGTGCCATAAGTGGTATTAATGGCGTCAACAACATCTTGAAGGCTGTGCACTGAGGGGTCAAAGTTTGGCCCTGCCGCAGGGGGGGTGCCAAGCCCAGTAAAGTCAAGGTCGCCACCTGAGTGATAAGCACCAGTTTCCTTATCATAAAAATGAAAGTTAATATTGCCTTCGGTAAGCTTATCATAAAAGTGCAAACCACTTTGGGCCATGCCAAGGGGAATATCTTTATTAAAAACTTCTTCAGTACCAGCTTGGTAGGTGACAGCCTCAAGGCCTGCACCTTGGCTGTGCAACTTATTAACTTCCCACATAAGGGCGTTAGCAACGGCGTCAAGCTCATCTTCATAACGGCCAATATGCTCATCACGCACGGTGAAAAATGCAGTCAAGGTACCACCGCTAAGGCGGTCTTGGTTTTCTGTGCCGTCAAAATAAGTTTGCGGGGTAATGTTATATGGGCCACGGGTGGGCTCTATCCAATATAGGCCGCTCTTGGGCATAATGTTAAATTTATCACCAACTTGAAAGTCGGTCATAGTATCAAAACTTATGCTGATATTATGCACCTTAACGGGGTCTACATTACCGTCACCGTCAAGATCAGTTACTTCAAACTCTGCTTGGGTGCCGTCATCATTGCGCAACCATGTTTTGCCACCGTCCAAAGAAACACGAAAACTTGGCGGGGGAACATCACCCACATCACCACCATTAAGCATTTCCACGGTATATTCACGAGAGTCCGCACCGTCAAAAATAATATTACCAGTATAGGTAGAATCAGGAACTTTATTGGACTCAGATTGTGGGCCTTGAATTTCTAATGAAAATGTTTCATGCCCTTGTACTAGCGGTAAGCCATTGGTAAGACGTATGGTGGTGCTATTGCCGTCATTATATTCAATTTGCACGTCTACAATTTCTGCAAGTTCACGGGTAGCAAGGTCACGCTGATTTAATAAATCGTTAGGATTGCTAACACCGTCAATGGTGTGCTGGGAAATTTGCTTATTTAAGTCTGCAATGTTTTGCACAAGTTCATTAACCCTATCCACATCCACACTAATGGATAAATCCATTTGCTCACGCACTTGCTCTAGGTCTTCCATGCTTTGGCGCATGAGTAGGCTAAGATTTTCTGCCATGGAAACAAGGTCTTGCCTTGAGGCAGGGTCTTCAGGGCGTTGAGCAAGGTCTTGCCAAGCCAAGAAAAATTCTGTCATGCTATCACTAATACCAAGACGGTTGGATTCATTAAATATAGATTCAACAGAGGTCATTGTCTGGGATTGTTGCTCCCAACGTGAAGCCAGTGAAGATTTATCTAAGTATGAAACTTCCACAAATTGGTCAAAGCGGCGCAACACTTGTACAGCATCAACACCCATGCCTTGCCCGCCAGGCTTATTGGTAAGGGTAAAAGCATCCTCAAGCTGCACATATTGGCGTGCATAGCCTTCGGTATTGACGTTAGCAATATTATTACCAGTGGTGGCAATGGTATTTTGCTGTGCGTGCAGGGCTGATTGCCCAATATTAAATAGATGACCAATAGACATTACAACCTCCCAGAAATGAGGGCGGCATCAGGCCTCTGGTTTGAGCCCATGGCCCCATATCTGCCATAGGTTGGGGCGGCCTTGGGTATAATTTGGCTATGCAATTCCTGCATGAGGCGTTGGCTTTGGTCAAGCAAAGCTAAGGACATTTGGGCATTGCGTGAGGCATTGCGTGAGGATTTTTGCTCATATATATCAATTTCAGCATAGAGTTCACGCAAAACATTGCCTTGTTCTTCGGGTAAAAGATCGGCGTAGTGTAAAATTCTGCCACCATCAAGCAATTTGATAGTAAGTTCTTTTTCTCCCACCAATTGGCGAACAAGCTCATGTATACTAAATTCCAAAGCTACAACTTCATCAGTCTTACGTTGACGTAAGGCGTCATATTCTTCATCAATCAATTTAGCTAGGACTTTTAGCCCTTGTAATTGGCGATTTAGTGTGCTGCGTATACGGTTATACATGATTTTATCCTCTATTTTAGCGGCAAAGTATGCCCATTTTTTACTTTAGTACTAAAGTTATGCAAAAATTGTTCCGCATTAGCCTTCATCTGCGGTTTTAATGGGTACTACTGGTGCAGGAACATTGGGAGCTTGCACCGTAGGTGCAGTAGTTTGGGCCACTTGCCCAGTATTGTGTGTGGCAAACGGTGCATTTTGACTTACTGTTTGTGTGGCACTTTGGCTACCTACGCTTTGGGTATTGAGCGTGGCAGGGCTTGCCTGCACATTACTTTGTACGGCCTTGGCATTTTGTTCAGCACTGGTTTGGCGTGAACCATAAGCATAATTTGGCGTATTCAGCGTGCGTACCATGGGTTGGCCAGATGTTAGTAATTGTTTAACTTTCTTGTCTGCTACACGCTGATTTTCAGGAACATTTGTAGTATAGGTTGCACGTACTATATGCGGTTGCACATTCTCCATGGGTTGGCCACCAATTTGTGATTGCAAAAGTGCGGCCCCCGTATTGCCTACATTACCCGCCGTGTTACCCGAATGCACAAAAGCATTTTGGGCTTGTAGGGCATGTCCGCTCATGGGTGTGCTCTTGGGCAATACGCCGTGGTTTGTAGCTGTGTTGGTGGCGG
>CAYJNE010000036.1:0-4309 GCA_964371345.1 uncultured Desulfovibrionaceae bacterium
CTCACTCACTCTAAGGCGTGCTACCGCACGCTATTTTGTAGGTTAAGGAAGTTAACTATCAGTTTATTTGAAAACTTCTTACTTACTTAGCACTCTGTGCAAAAAAAAGTATACCCTTCCAATATTATTAATATATACTGCATACTAGCTTACGCTAAACTACCCACACAATCACAATTAAATACTATTTGAATTTGACTTTCATTATTAAAAACTATATGCTCCCCAAGCAAGAAGGAGCATACTGTGAATCCATTACAAGTTATATCATCGTTACATACTCTTATAGAAATTCAGCAGCCAGTTTTTCTATGGGGCGCACCTGGCATTGGTAAAAGCCAAATTGTTGCGCAAGTGGCAAGGGAAAAAAAATACAAGCTCATTGACATACGTGCTGTACTGCTTGACCCTGTTGATTTGCGCGGCCTTCCACGCATTAACGAGCAAGGGCAAGCAACTTGGTGCCCGCCGTCTTTCTTACCTAGCGAAAGCTGTACAGATAACGGAATTGTCTTTCTTGATGAATTAAACGCCGCCCCACCTCTTGTTCAAGCCGCATGTTACCAACTTGTACTTGATAGACGCATTGGTGAGTATGTACTTCCAAGCGGTTGGACTGTCATTGCCGCTGGTAATGGCGAAAAAGATAAAGCCGTTACCCATAGAATGCCCACAGCACTTGCCAACAGAATGGTACACATCACCATGCAAACTTCTACGGAAGATTGGCTTTTATGGGCTGAAAAATCAAATATTTGTCCAGAAATCATCGCATTTTTACGCTTTAGGCCAAACCTTCTACATGATTTTGACCCTCAATCGGCAAGTAAGGCCTTTGCTTCACCACGCTCGTGGGAATTTTTATCTCGCATGTTAAAAAAATCGGTGCATCCATCAATTGAATATGAATTATTTCAAGGCACTATTGGCATGGCTGCGGCTACAGAGTTCATCGGCTTCCTAAAAATTTGGCGAGATTTACCAACCGTTGAAAGCATACTTGAAACGCCCACCCACATAGAAATTCCAGACGAGCCAGCAACACTCTACGCACTTTGTGAGGCTTTGGGTGCAAAAACAAGTGTGCAAAATATTGAAAGTGTTATCCTTTACGCTTTAAGGCTGCCACCTGAATTTTCAGTGCTATTATTGCGCACGGCCGTTTGTAAGGATGAAAATATTGTCCAAACTGAACCCTTTATGCACTGGGCTAAGCAAAACTCTCATGTACTCATGTAATAATACTTTAAAATAATACAATGAATGATGCCTCGTTAAACAAGGATGTAAAAGACGATCCCAACGAACAAGCCTTAAAGCGTATGCAAAAGGCCCGTGCTGAGCTTTTGCTCTCGCATCCTTTTTTTGGCTCTCTTGCCTTAAAATTACAATTAAAATCAGACATAAGCAGCCAAAATCTTTGGACGGACGGCAAAACTCTTGGTTTTAACCCTCACTTTATAAGTGCCCTAACGCACGATAATCTTGTGGCTTGCCAAGCCCATGAAATACTGCATATTGCCTGCAATCATCACTTAAGGCGCAATGGAAGAGATGAAAAACTCTGGAACAAAGCCTGCGATTACGCCATAAATAGTCTACTTGTGGATGCTGGTTTTTCTTTGCCTGAAACATATTATAAACACGACCTCGCATATGATCACAAAAGTGTTGATGAAATATATGTTTTACTTGGTAAAATGAGTGAACATGACTTTCATGGCGGCGCAAAAAATACACGCATTGCCGAAAAAACTAAGCAAAAAAAAGATGATGCCTCCAGTGGCAATTCAGAAAGTAGCCAAGATAAGCAAGGTGAAGAACAAAAAATAAAAGAAGCCAAAGCCAATCAAAATAACGAAGATGAATTTAATCAAAATGATACACTAAGCACCAAGGGCGGCGGCGATTCTGACAGTTCAAAAAATAGCGATACCGATGACTTTTTTGGTGAGGTCAAAGACCACCCTCTACTTGCAAATAATAGTAAAGAAGATAAACGCAGAGCGGAGGAAGACGCCCTTATTCAATTAACCCAAGCCATGCAAAGTGCCGAGGGCCACGGTAGCATTCCCAAAGGCTTGTTAAGACTCTATCATTCACGCATAAATCCAAAGCTTGATTGGCAAAGCCTCTTGCAACGCTTTATAGAAACCTGCAATGACGGTGATTACACTTGGTCCATGCCCAACCGCCGCTACATTTCACAAGGAATATATTTACCCTCTCGTAAAGAGCCACGCATTCCAGTTATGGCTCTTGCTATAGATGCTTCAGGCTCTATTGACAACGATACATTGGCAATTTTTTGCACAGAACTAGAAAGTATTTTAGACAGTTATGACACAACTCTTTTCATAATGTACCACGACACAGCAGTGCAAAAGCACGATTTATATACTAGAGAAGACAGACCGCTGCGTCTATTTGTCCAAGGTGGCGGCGGAACAAGCTATAAAAAAATTCCCACTTACCTTGAGCAAGAAGGCATCACCCCCTCGTGCTTGCTATGGTTTACAGATTTTGAATGCGGCGACTTTCCTGACGAGCCAGACTATCCTGTGCTTTGGGTGGCTTCAAAAAAAACCGCAAGCCCGCCACCCTTTGGGCATTATATAAATGTTACACCCAACACAAATTAGGAGTGTTTTATGAAGATTGAATGGAAAATCACTAAAAAACGCGGCAACTTACGCCCAACATTGTCATACTCATTTGTAGTGGAAAAATTTGAAAAAGCATTGGCCCTGCCGCCCATTAGCATTGAATCCACCATTCCTGAGCCCATGGACTCTTGGCAAGAACATTGCTACCCTAATGAGTTTGAGCGGGCAGTTGATGTGCAACACAAAGGTTATTATCGCCTTGAGCTTGTATCGCACAAAGGTAATATGTGGGCACAAAATATTCGCTTGCCTTGGCGTGAAGATAACTCCTACCCCGAGGTGGAAGAATCATTCAAACTCCTGCGCACTGCTTTTGAGGCCGAGCTCGCCAGTGCTAACGCCAGCAATGCCATGAATGAAGTTTCATTCATGCAATTATCAGACACTGCCACTCAAAATATTGCCCCAGCAGTTTTAGCTGAAAAATTTCTCACCTTTGCCAAAAGAGAAAATAATTTCATGTAATTAGCATTATAAAATAAATCCTCGACCAATTTTTTAAACATTAATGCCGCCAAGGAAAATAAGCCCTTAGCGGCATCTTTGTTCACTTGACTGTATAAGCAAAATTAGCCTATTTTTAC
Source organism: uncultured Desulfovibrionaceae bacterium (assembly GCA_964371345.1). Lineage (GTDB taxonomy): Bacteria > Desulfobacterota > Desulfovibrionia > Desulfovibrionales > Desulfovibrionaceae > CAYJAD01. The sequence goes on from CAYJNE010000036.1 coordinate 3,251, forward strand.
AAATCAACATTCATAGGTAATAAATGCAAACACCACGTATACTCATATCTGCCATTTCAGGCGGTGGCGGCAAGACTTTGCTTTCACTGGGGCTTTGTCGTGCCTTTAACTCTCAGGGCCTTAAGGTTAAGCCTTATAAAAAAGGGCCTGATTATATTGACGCACGCTGGTTACACCACGCCGCAAAGCACCCTTGCACCAACCTTGACCCATTTTTTTTGGATGCAAGCAGCTTGCAATCCCTCTTTGTACATAGTTTTTCGGGGCAAGATCTAGCCATTATTGAGGGCAATCGTGGCCTATTTGACGGGCAAGACGTCAAGGGCACATGCTCAAGTTCTGAACTTGCACGCATATTAAGTGCGCCCATAGTTATTTCTCTAAATGTTACCAAGATGACCCGCACATCCGCCGCTGTACTTGCGGGTATGGCAAATTTTGAAAAGGACTTAAATATTGGCGGCGTGGTCTTAAATGAAGTTGGCTCAAGCCGCCATGAGGACATCGTAAGAAAATCCATTGAGCAATATACTGATATTCCCGTACTTGGGGCTTTGCCACGCCTTAAAACAAACCCTCTACCAGAGCGGCATATGGGCCTGCATGACACCACGCAAAACACAGATAACACTCTTGAAAATTTAGCAAAATTTGTTGCAGAGCATTGCGACATGCCAAAAATTTTAGCCCTTGCCAAAACCGCACCCGCTTTGCCACAAGTGGCACCATTTTGGTCAGAGCTTAAAAGCAATGCCCCAAAGGTGCGTATTGGATATGTTTATGACACGGCCCTCTGGTTTTATTATGAAGAAAATTTTGAAGCCCTACGCCGTGCTGGGGCTGAGCTAGTACAGCTATCTATGCTTGATGAAAAGGCATGGCCAGCAAACTTAGACGGCATATACATTGGCGGCGGCTACCCCGAAGAATTTTTAGAAATATTAAGCACATCACCACACTTAAAAACCCTCAAAGCATATTCTGAAAATAATATGCCTATCTATGCGGAATGTGGTGGTTTTATGGTGTTAGCATCATCAATTATCCGCAATGGCAAAA